>CAZRKV010000089.1:0-10364 GCA_964600305.1 uncultured Nocardioides sp.
GACTCGAAGACCTCGTCGGTCACCTCGAGGCTCTCCAGGCCGGTCCGGGCGGAGAGGTCCTCACCCACCGCCGTGTTGCGGTCGCGGTACGCCGGCAGGCAGTGCAGGAACTTGACGGCCCGGTTCCCGGTGCGCTCGATCATCTCCTGGTTGACCTGGTACGGGCGGAGCAGCTCGATCCGGTGGTCCCACACCTCGGGTGGCTCCCCCATGGAGACCCAGACGTCGGTGTAGAGGAAGTCCACCCCCTCGACCCCGTCGGCGACGGCTTCGGTGTGCCGGATGCGGGCGCCGGTGCGCTCGGCGATGGCGCGGGCCTGCGCGACCGTGGCCTCGTCGTTCCACAGCTCCCGGGGAGCCACGATGCGCACGTCCATGCCCATCATGGCCCCGGCCACGAGCAGGGAGTTCCCGACGTTGTTGCGGGCATCCCCGCAGTAGGCGAAGGAGATCTCGTGGTCGTGCTTGGTGCTGTGCTCACGCATCGTGAGGACGTCGCACAGGGACTGGGTCGGGTGCCACTCGTCGGTCAGGCCGTTCCAGACCGGTACGCCTGCGTACGCGGCGAGCTCCTCCACCTTGCTGTGGGCGGAGCCGCGGTACTCGATGCCGTCGTACATCCGGCCGAGCACCCGGGCGGTGTCGGCGATCGACTCCTTGTGGCCGAGCTGGGAGCCGGACGGGTCGAGGTAGGTGACGCGTGCGCCCTGGTCGTGGGCGGCGACCTCGAACGCGCAGCGGGTCCGGGTGGAGGTCTTCTCGAACACCAGGGCGATGTTCTTGCCGGTCAGGCGGGGGGTCTCGGTGCCGGCGTACTTGGCCGCCTTGAGCGTGGTCGACAGGTCGAGCAGGTGCTTCCACTCGGTCGTGGTGAGGTCGAGCTCCTTCAGGAAGTGGCGGTTGCGCAGTGTGCGTCCCATGGGTCAGATGCCTTCCCGCTCGATCGGGCAGGTCATGCAGCGGGGGCCGCCACGACCGCGGCCGAGCTCGTCGCCCTCGATGGTGATCACCTCGATGCCGTTCCGGCGCAGGTGGGTGTTGGTGGAGACGTTGCGCTCGTAGCCGACGACGACCCCGGGGCGCACCGCCAGCACGTTGCACCCGTCGTCCCACTGCTCGCGCTCGGCGGCGAAGACGTCCTGGGTCGCGGTGAGGACCCTGATCCGGTCGAGGCCGAGCGCCGCGGCGATCGACGCGTGCATGTCCTCGGGCGGGTGCGGGGTGACTCTCAGCTCCTGCTCCCCGTCCCCCGGCTCCACCGTGAAGGAGGGCAGCATCGGCATCCCGGCGTACTGGGTGAAGGTCTCCTCGTCCAGCATCGTCATCACCGTGTCCAGGTGCATGAAGGCGCGGGACTGGGGCATGGCGAGGGCCACGACCCGCTCCACCGCTCCCTCCGCGAAGAGCCTGCGGGCGAGTCGCTCGACCCCCTGGGGGGTCGTGCGCTCACTCATCCCGACCAGCACCGAGCCGCGGCCGAGGACCAGGATGTCCCCGCCCTCGGTCACGGCCGCACCGTTCGGGCGTCCCTCGGCCCAGGTCCGGAACTCCTCACCGGCGAAGAGCGGGTGCCACCGGTAGATCGCCTCGTAGTGCACGGTCTCGCGCAGCCGCGCCCGCTTGCGCATGGCGTTGATCGAGACGCCGTCGTAGATCCAGGCGGACGTGTCACGGGTGAACAGGTGGTTGGGCAGCGGCGCGAGCAGGAGGTCATCCGGGCCCAGGGCGGCGACCACCAGCGAGGACGGCTCCTCGATCCGCTCCAGCAGCTCACGCTTGGTCATGCCTCCGATCAGGAAGGTGGTGAGCTCGGTACTGGACATCGCCTCGAACGCGCCGCGGATCCGGTCGACGGCCATCGGACCGTAGACCCGCTCCTCGAGGCTGCCCTCGAGCACGAACGTCCGGGCCTCCGGGATCTCCACCACCTCGCGCAGGAGCTGCTCGAAGTAGTGCACCGCCACGCCGTTCTCCCGCAGGGCCTCGGTGAACCCGTCGTGCTCCTTCTTCGCCTCCTTGACCCACAGGACGTCGTCGAAGAGGTACTCGTGCATGTTCGAGGGGGTCAGGCGCGCCAGCTCCAGGTCGGGTCGGTGCACGATCGCCCGCCCCAGCCTGCCGACTTCTGAACCCACGTGCAGTGGCATGCCAACCTCCGAAAGGGGGCGGGCCGGACACGCGGATCGTGATGGTGCCCGACAAAGGGGTGGTCAGGGGTGCCATTGTTGTGCTGGACTTGCTTGTACGCAACAGACATGTAAATCTGTTCGGTTTCGATCCTGGCGGTGCGTGCCCATGACGTCGTCCACCCAAGACCCCGAGGACCAGAAGGCACCGGCGCGTGCTCCGTTGTGGCACTTCCCCAGCGCGATCACGGTGCTGTTCGTCGTCACGCTGGCCGTGTGGTTGCTCGCGTTCATCATCCCCACCGGGGCCTACGAGATGGACGAGGACGGGCGCCCCGTTCCGGGCAGCTATGAACGCACCGACACCGACCTGGGCTTCTGGGACCGGTTCATGGACCTGTTCATGGCTCCGGTCAACGGCCTCTACGGCATCGAGTCGGCAGAGACCGGATTCATCGGTCCGTACGAGAGCGGGGAGCTCTTCGGCGCTGCCGGGGTGTTCCTGTTCGTCCTGGCGATCGGCATCTTCATCACCATGTCGATGGAGACCGGGGCCATCCAGGTCGGGGTCGCCCACATCGCGAAGCGGTTCGGCCACCGCGGGGCGATCGTGATCGCGCTGCTCATGGTGGTGTTCTCCCTCGGAGGGACCACCGAGGGCATGGCGGAGGAGACGCTCGGGTTCTACGCGCTGGTGATCCCGCTGATGCTGAGCCTGGGATACGACCGGTTGGTGGCGGCCGGGACCATCCTGGTCGGGGCGGGGATCGGTGTCCTCACCTCGACGGTCAACCCGTTCGCGACGGGCGTCGCGTCGGACGCCGCCGAGATCTCGATCGGCGACGGGATCGGTTTCCGGGTCCTGATGTACGTCATCCTGGTGCCGATCGCGGTCTTCTTCGTGATCCGGTACGCCCGCAGGGTCAAGGCCGACCCGACGGTCTCGAAGACCCATCCGGCCGAGGGGGACGAGGAGATCGCCCGAGCCGGGATCGGCGAGGTCGAGCGACTCTCCGGCAAGCACAAGATCGTCCTGACGATCGTCGCCCTCACCTTCGCGTTCATGATCTTCTCCCTGGTGCCGTGGGCCCAGGTCTTCGAGGGGCCCGACGCGGAGAGCTACGCCTGGCAGCTGGACTGGTACTTCCCCGAGCTGGCGGCGCTGTTCCTGGCGATGTCGGTGGTGGTGGGGTTGATCGGTGGCTTGGGGGAGAAGCGCCTCTCCGACTCCCTCGTCCGGGGTGCCGGTGAGTTCATCGGCGTCGGCCTGATCATCGTCCTGGCCCGCGGCGTCACCGTCATCATGAACAACGCCGAGATCACCGACACGGTCCTCAACGCCATGGAGGGCCTGGTCAGCGAGACCTCCTCCGGGGTCTTCGGTGCCCTCATGTTCGTCGTGAACATCCCCCTGGCCTTCCTGGTGCCCTCGACCTCCGGCCACGCGGCGCTGGCGATCCCCATCCTGGCGCCGCTGGGGGACTTCGCGGACGTCTCGCGAGCGATGGTCGTGACGGCGTACCAGTCCGCGTCGGGGCTGGTGAACCTGATCACCCCGACCTCGGCGGTCGTGATGGGTGGCCTCGCCCTGGCCCGGGTGGGGTACGACCAGTGGCTGCGATTCATCGCACCCCTGCTGGGGATCCTGTTCGTGGTCTGCCTGGGGCTGATCGCCCTCGGCGCCACGATCGGCTGATCGCTTTCGAGACTAGGCGCGGGCCGCGCTGCCGCCGACCTCGAGCATCGCGACCCCGGCGACCACCAGGGCCAGGCCGCCGACCTGCACCAGGGTGAGCCGCTCGCCGAACAGCAGCATGCCGGCCACGGCGACGAGGCCGACGCCCAGGCCGGCCCACACGGCGTACGCCTGCCCGACCGCCATCCCGCGCACGAGCGCCTGGGAGAGCGCGTAGAACGCGGCGCCGTACCCGACCACGACCAGGATCGAGGGGAGCGGACGGGTGAAGCCCTCCGAGGCCCGCAAGGACAGCGTGCCCACGACCTCGCTCACGATCGCCGCCAGCAGCCATGCCCATGCCACGCGGCCAGTGTGGCAGAGCGGGTCCCGGCACGGTCCGGGTCGGCCGCGGGGGAGAATGGCACCATGCCGGCCACCGCCCTCTACCGCCGCCTCGTCCGCTCCGACGGATCCGCCTCGGGCATCGAGGAGGCCGCCCGTCCCCACGTCGCGGGCAACGGCCTGCGACAGATCGGCGCCCAGGCGCTGCAGGGCATGGGGGACCAGGTCGTCAACGCCAAGACCGTGCTCCCGTGGTTGCTCACCACGCTCGGGGCGCCCGGCGCGATGCTGGCGCTGCTGGTACCGGTGCGCGAGTCGGGGTCGATGCTGCCCCAGGCCGCGCTCGCCCCCCGGGTACGCCGGCTCCGGGTCCGCAAGTGGGTGTGGGTGGCCGGCGCCGCCGGGCAGGCGTTCGCCACCGCGGCGATGGCGCTCCTCGCCGCCACCGCGACCGGGTGGGCGGCCGGACTCGGGATCGTCGCGGCGCTGGCCGGGTTCGCGCTGGCCCGGGCCCTGACCTCGATCGCGAGCAAGGACGTGCTCGGACGGACCGTGCCGAAGGGCGAGCGGGGCCAGATCAACGGGACCGTGACCGTGGTGTCGGGCGCGGTGGCCCTGACCCTGGGCCTGGGCCTGCGGTTGCCCGGGGGTGACGGGCTGGGTGCGGGCGTGCTCGCGGCGCTGCTGGCGGCCGCCTCCCTGGCGTGGGTCGCCGGACTGGTGGTCTACGCCGGCGTCCGGGAACCGGCCGGGGAGGCGGCGCCGACTGACGGGGACGAGGGGTGGGTCCGGGCGTCGTGGGACCTGCTGCGGTCCGACGCGACGTTCCGCCGTTTCGTCACCGTGCGGGCACTGCTGCTGGTCTCGGCCCTCAGCCCGCCGTTCGTGGTGGCCATCGGCGTCGAGAACGGGGGCTCCGGGCTCGGCGGGCTGGGCCTGTTCGTGATCGCCCAGGGGATCGCGAGCCTGGCCGGGGGACGGGTCTTCGGACGGTGGGCCGACCGATCCTCCCGGTCGGTGATGGTGGTCTGCTCCGCCGTGGCCTCGGCCGTGATCGTCGCGTTCCTCCTGCTGCTGCCGCTCCCCGCGTTCCGCGGGTCGGACTGGTTCTACCCGGCGACGTACCTGCTGCTGGCCCTGGTGCACATCGGGGCCCGGGTCGCCCGCAAGACCTACGTCGTCGACGTGGCCGAGGGGGACCGGCGCACCGAGTACGTCGCCGTCGCGAACACCGCGATGGGAGTGCTGCTGTTGGTGGTCGGGGCCGTGACCGGGGCGTTGGCCGGTCTGGGGAACGAGTGGGCGCTGGTCAGCCTGGCCGTGCTCGGCCTCGCCGGGGCCGCCCTCGGGAGGGCGTTGCCGGAGGTGGGCACCGGTTCGGCGGACGCCACACGTTGACACGAGGTATCTTGTGAATATGGCCAGTACGCGTCCCTCCCGCACCTCCCGCGACCGGGTGCTGGCCGCGCTGCGGCGGGCGGACGGTGCCCTGGGGGTCGACGAGGTCGCGCGCCGCGTCGGGCTGCACGTCAACACGGTGCGCTTCCACCTCGACCGACTGGTGGAGGCGGGGGACGTGCGCCGCGAGGCCGAGGAGCGGCGTACCCCCGGGCGGCCGCGGATCACCTACCGGGTCGCCCCGGATGCCGAGGTCGAGGATCCCCGCAACTACCAGCTGCTCGCGGAGATCCTCGCCGGGTTCGTGGCCGGGCGCGTGCCCGACGCGGTCGAGTCGTCCACCGAGGCGGGCCGGGCCTGGGGGCGCTACCTCGCCCGGGCGCCGCGCCCGTTCCAGGAGGTGGACGCGGGGTCGGCCACCGACGAGCTGGTCCGCATCCTCGACGAGGTCGGTTTCGACCCCCAGCTCCCCGCGGATCGGCCGGGGGAGGTCCGGCTGCGGCACTGCCCGTTCCTGGAGGTGGCCCAGGAGCACCGCGACGTCGTGTGCTCGATCCACCTCGGCCTGATGGAGGGGGCGCTGTCGGAGATGCAGGCCCCCGTCACCACCGAGTCGCTGGTCCCGTTCGCCGAGCCCGGCGCCTGCATCGCCCGCCTCCGCTGACAGGGCACTTCCTCCCCCGCCAGAGCGCCCGAGAGGTCATCTTCTTCCCGGCCCACGGCGCCGAGGAGTCACGAAGTTCCGGCCCGGCTGCGCGGGTCCCGGGCAGGATCTGACGCCTCGCGGCTCATCGCGGGGGCAAAGGTGACTCCTCGGCGCTTCCGGGCAGGGAAGAAGTGACTTGTCGGCGGGTGAGGGGTTCCGTTGTGCTCACATGTGTAGTAGAAACGAGAGTAATGGTGAAAAAAGACCGAAGGAGGTGGCGAGCATGTCGGCGGCGACGACGCAGGCGGGAATGTCCGAAGCGGGGACGACGGGGATGACCGGGACGAGGGGATCGACGGAGCCCGTGCCCGGGGCGGGGGTGGTACGACGGGGGCAGGAGACCGGGCGCACCGTGCTGTACGGCGACTTCACCTGCCCGGCCAGCTACCTGGCGAGCCGGCGGGTGGACCGCCTGCTCGAGCAGGGCCGGCCCGCCCCGGACTGGCGGCCCGTGCAGCACCGGCCCAGCCTGCCGCTGACCGGCCTGCGGCTGGCCGGGGGCGCCCGAGCCACCCGGGCAGCCGAGGTGGGTCGGGTGCGTGCGGCGCTGGCCGAGGGGGAGGAGCTCCCGATCTCGGTGCCGACCGTGCTGCCCCACGCCGCCGCCGCAGCCCTGGTCCACGCCGAGGCCTACCGCGCCGGCGTCGCCGACCTGGTCCGGCCCGCGATCTTCCACGCCTACTGGGTGGAGGGCCGCGACATCGGTGACGTCGACGTCCTCCGCCACCTGCTCGGCGCGGTGCTCGGGCCCCGAAGGATCTCCGACGCGGCCGTCGAGCAGGCGGCGGCGTGGCAGGAGGAGTGGCTGGGCCTCGGCGGCGGCATCGCCCTGACCTGGGCCAGCCACACCCGCACCCTGGTCGGCCGACCGGCACTGCGCCGGGTCGCGCCGGTCGGACCACAGCAGCCGGGCACGCACGTGCCCGCCGCCTAGGAGGAGGAACACCCATGCGCCAGAGGAAGACATCCGTCCCGGTCGAGCTCGTCGAGCGGATCGACCACGCCCTCGCGACCGTCGACGCCGCCCGCGAGCGGTGCCACGAGGTCGAGCGAGCCGACGCCGACCTGTCGGTACGACGCGCCGCGAGCCGCGACCTGCGCCTCGCGTACGACGCCGCCGAGCGGCTGCTCCGGGAGGCGACCCGGCTCGCGAAGGCCGACGGGTACCACCGGTGGCGGCCGTGGCGGCACCGGCTGTCGGTGCTCACGACCGCCCGGGCCAACCACCTGCTCGCCGAGCACGACGAGATCGGACTGCTGCCCTGGGGCAGCGTCCGGGCGGTGGACACCGGCATGTCCGGTCCCGACGTCGGGGACCTGCTGCACGGGCGGTCCCGGGCCCCCGGGTCCCCGGCGGAGTACGGCGTCGACGTGGCCACCGCCCTCGGCTGGGCGCCCCCGGCCCCCGCCCCGCCGGTGCTAGTTTCGCGGCGTGAGGAGGACCCAGGCGCGCCGGAGGCGACGTACCCGCTGGCCGGCTGAGGCCGACCGCGCGGCGTCCCACCCCGCGCCCGCCGTGGCCCGGACACCCGCACGGAGGTGCGGGACCCGGTGAAGCGCACCGTCACCCACGAGCAGTTCTACACCGACCCGGCCCTGGCCCGACGCTGCGTGGCGCTCGTCGACGACCTGCTCGGGCTCGACCGGTTCGCGCTCTGCGTGGAGCCGGGTGCGGGGGAGGGGGCCTTCCTGGACCTGCTGCCGCCCACCCGGCGGATCGGGGTGGACGTGCAACCGCGCGGCCCCGAGGTCGTCGCGGCCGACTACCTGCAGTGGCAGCCGCCGGCCGTGGACGGCCCGGTGCTGACCATCGGGAACCCGCCGTTCGGCCAGCGCGGGGCCCTCGCGATGGCCTTCCTGGACCGCGCGTGCGCGGCCAGCGACGCGGTGGCGTTCATCCTGCCGCGCAGCTTCGCCAAGTACACCTTCGTCGACCGGGTGCACCCGCGGTTCCACCTCGTCGGGAGCCTCCCCGCCGACGGGGAGTTCCGGGACGGCGCGGGGCGGCCGGTCCCGGTGCGCGCCATCTTCCAGGTGTGGCAGCGCCGCGACGTCGACCGCCCGCGGGAGGAGCGGCCCGACCGGCACCCGGACTTCGCCATGCGCCACGCCCACCTGTCCCGGGTGTCGGCGGAGGCCCTGGCCCGGCTGCGCGCCGAGCACGCGTTCACGATCCCGCAGGTGGGGGCGGACTTCCGGCCCCGTGAGGTCGACACCGTCGTGCGGGGCAGCCACTGGTTCATCCGCCCCCTCGTGCCGGGGGTCCGGGAGCGCTTCGAGCGGCTGGACTTCGGTTTCCTCGACGGCCTCAACACCGCCCACACCAGCCTGTCCCGCCGCGACATCGTGGCGGCGTACGTCGCGGCGGGGCGGGCCACCTGAGCGCCCGCCCCCCGGAGGCGCTGGTCAGCCGGCCTCGACCGCGGAGCGGCCGCGAGCCGCGGCCCCCGGCACGGTGCGGTCGATGAAGTCGACCAGCCGGTCCAGGGCCTGGTCGGCCTCGCGGAGCAGGCCGGCGGCCGCCTGGAACACGTGCACCTGGTGGTCCCAGACCTCCAGCTCCACCGGGACCCCGGCTTCGGCCAGCAGCTGCGCCATCCGCTCGGCGTCGTCGTAGAGGGACTCCGCCGAGCTGACCTGGATCAGCGTCGGTGGGAGGTCGTCGAGCTCGACGCCGGAGGGCGAGGCCGTCGCCGGCCCGGTGGCGATGCCGGAGCGCTCGTGGGCCCGCTCGACGAGGCGGGCGAGGGACCGGAAGGCCCGCTCGCCGAACATGGCGCACCCGCCCGGGCGCAGCTCCCGCGCCTGCGG
Organism: uncultured Nocardioides sp.; assembly: GCA_964600305.1. Classification (GTDB taxonomy): domain Bacteria; phylum Actinomycetota; class Actinomycetes; order Propionibacteriales; family Nocardioidaceae; genus Nocardioides. The sequence goes on from CAZRKV010000089.1 coordinate 9,062, forward strand.
GTCCAGGTCGATCAGGGGCGACATCGCCGCGACGGCACCCGGCGCCGGCAGACCCTCCCGACGCGCGGCCACGGTCACCATGAACGTCAGGAAGCCGCCGGCGGAGTCACCCGCGAAGACCACGTCGGCCGGGTCCGCGCCCCGGTGGAGCACGTGGCGGTACGCCGCCAGGCCGTCGGCCACCGCCGCCGCCACCGGGTGCTTGGGGAGCTTGCGGAAGCGGGGTACGACGACCTCGGCCCCCGTGCTCGCGGCGATCCGCGAGATCAGCTGTGCGTGCAGGTGCACCCCGCCGACCAGGAACGCTCCGCCCTGGAAGTAGACCACCGTCCGGCCGCTGTCGGCGTGCGCGTTGCGCACCACGTGGGCGTCGCAGCCCTCGAGCTCGACCACCTCGGTGGCGGTGCCGGACACCGGGCGCAGCAGGCGGCCGGTCTGGTCGGCCAGCGCGTAGGGCCAGGGGAGGAACGGCGTGAGCGACCAGGCGCTGACGATGGGGCGCACGGTGGCCCGGATCCCCAGCTCCACGGCCCGCGAGCGCAGGCTGCCACCGCCGTGGTGGCGGCGTACCGGCTCCGGGGCCGGCTCCGGGGCCGGCTCGGGCGAGGTGCGGGTGGGCACCGAACGCAGGTGGCCCCGGGCCTTCGACGCCTCCCTCGACGACCCTCGCGACATGGTGCCCCACTCCCCGGTCGGGCCTCGTCGCCCGTCCCTCGTGTGTCCCCGGTCACGCCGGCTGGTCGACACATTGTGCACCAGATCCCTTGTCCTGCAAGGGAAATCGTCGTCCAGGTGGTCGTCGGCATGCCTCGCGCCACGTTGGGTACGGGTCCAGAGGCACCGGTCGAGATCGAGGAGGACACACATGCACGACACGGCCCCCGCCATGCTCGACGCCCACCCCGTCGGGGACGCCGGGCGGTTGCGCGAGGCCCTCCTCGCCTGCATCGAGGCCACCTACACCTGCGCCCAGGCCTGCACGGTCTGCGCGGACGCCTGCCTGGGCGAGGACGCGCCGCAGGAGCTGGTGGCCTGCATCCGCAGCGACCTGGACTGCGCGGACGTCTGCGAGGCCACGGGCCGGGTGGTCTCGCGCCGCACGGGCGGGGACCACGGAGCGCTGCGCGCCCAGCTCGAGGCGTGCGCGGCGGCCTGCCGCGCGTGTGCGGAGGAGTGCGAACGGCACGCCGACCACCACGAGCACTGCCGGGTGTGCGCGGAGGCCTGCCGCCGCTGCGAGGAGGCCTGCCACGCCCTCCTGCGGGAGCTGTCGATCCCCGCCGACCACGACTGAGACCACGAC
>CAZRKV010000090.1:0-10282 GCA_964600305.1 uncultured Nocardioides sp.
GTGGCCTCGGTGTCGATGCGCCGGGTGAGCACCATGTCGCGGTAGAAGCCGCGCACCTCGTCGGCGCTGAAGTCACGGTCGAACTCCGGGTGGTGCTGCCGCTCGCCCTCGGGGGTCAGCAGCTGGACCAGCTCGGGCCCCCCGTCCTCCTGGGAGGGGCCGAACACCTCCACGAGGTCCGGCCCGAAGGTCGCGTTGCTCTCGGGTGCCACGGGGCGCTCCTCTCACTCACCTCGTACGGCGGGGTCGCCGCCGCGAGGGGCGCGGTCGCGGCTGCGTGAGGGTGGTACGCCGCCGGACCGGCCGGTTCCGGTTCGCACGGTGCGCTGCCCGGTGTGACGGGCACCACATCGTGGTCCCACCGTACCGGGGGTCACCGACCCGCCGCCATCGGGGTCAGGTCGGGTGCGCCAGGCTCGCCAGGTGGTGGTCCAGGACGTCCCGCGCCACCTCGTCACGGATCCGCCCCTGCAGCACGAGGTCGGTGAGGCCCAGGACCAGCGCCGCGGTGTGGATGACGGCGGAGTCGGCCTCGACGCCGAGGTGGTGCAGCAGCTGCCGGATGCCGCTGACCCGGTGCTCGTACCACTCCAGGCGCATCTCGGCCGTGAGCGCACCATCGGTCTCCGCCAGCACCTCCAGGAGCCGCATCACCCGCAGGTCCCGGCGGTGCCCCTCGTTACCGGGCAGGTACCGCGCGACCGCCTCGCTGACCCGGGTCCGCACGTCGGCCCCGGGCTCAGGTCGGGTGAGCATCGCGCGGCCCGCGACCCGTCGGGACGCGGCCAACCACACCGATCCCTGCAACCCCGCGAGGGTGGGGCTCAGCCGCCGCAACGTCGCCGGGGACAGTCCGGCCTCCCTGGCCACGGCGGTGACGCTCAGGCCCCGGACCCCCTGCTCGTGGATGAGTCGCTCCAGCGTATTCCGCAGCAGGTCCCAACGGGCGGCGTAATCGACGAGGCGTGGCATGCAGGCGATCCTGCCTCGGCGCCTGCCTCGCTCGCAGGGGTCGTCCACAGGTCTTCGTGGTGACCGGTGGCAACCTCTTCCCAGGGATGGTCCGAACCGGTCCTGGCCAGGCCTCGCCCTTTCCCGGTCCCGCCCTGCGGCGGAACTGACCGGCGACACACCGTTCCGAACGGTCATCATCCGGTCAGGAACGCCGCGTGGGCTCCTCGGGAGTCGTCACCACCCGGTCAGAACCCAGGGGCGGACCCTCAGAGCCGCCCTCAGAGCCGCTCGCGCCCGTGCGCGCTGTGCCAGGACTCCAGCTCCGGGCCCTTGGGCACGATCCCGGTGGGGTTCAGGTCGGTGTGCACCACGTAGTAGTGCGCCTTGATCTGGTCGAAGTCGACCGTCTCCCCGAACCCGGGGGTCTGGAACAGGTCGCGTGCGTAGCCCCACAGGTTCGGCATCTCGGCCAGCTTGTTGCGGTTGCACTTGAAGTGGCCGTGGTAGACGGGGTCGAACCGGACCAGGGTGGTGAACAGGCGGATGTCGGCCTCGGTGATGGAGTCCCCCATCAGGTAGCGGCGGTCGGCCAGCCGCTCCTCCAGCCAGTCCAGGGTCGCGAAGAGCCGGTCGTAGGCGTCGTCGTACGCCTCCTGGGAGCCGGCGAAGCCGCAGCGGTAGACACCGTTGTTCACCTCGGTGAAGACGCGCCGCATCACCTCCTCCATCTCCTCGCGCACGGCGTCGGGCCACAGGTCCGGCGCGTCGGGCCGGTGGTGGTCGCGCCACTCGAAGAAGAAGTCGTGCGTGATCGAGGGGAAGTCGTTGGTGACCACCTGGCCGCTGGACTCCTCGACGATCGCCGGCACGGTGATCCCGCGCGGGTAGTCGGGGTAGCGGGCGAAGTAGGCCTCCTGGAGGCGCTCGATGCCCAGCACCGGGTCGACCCCGCCCGGGTCGAGGTCGAAGGTCCACGACCGTGCGTCGTGGGTGGGGCCCGGGTTGCCCATCGAGATCACGTCGGTCAGGCCCAGCAGCTCGCGGACGATGATCGAGCGGTTGGCCCACGGGCAGGCACGGGCGGCCACGAGCCGGTAGCGCCCCGGTTCGACCGGCCACGTCGGCACCTCCAACCGGCCCTCGGCCCCGGCGGCCGGGTCGCGCGGGTCGCTCGAGACGCCGTCGGCCCGGGTGATCCGGTCCGGGATGTAGTTCATGTCCCGGTCGAAGGCCTTGCCCTTCTCGACGTAGGTCGGGGTCAGCTCGTCAGCCACGGGCCCTCCTCAAAGTAGTTAGGTCTTCAACTATGCCACGAACCCAGCCGCCACCTCGACCAGCCGGTCGTTGGCCTCCACCTCGCCGATCGAGGCGCGCACGCCCTCGCCGGCGAAGGGCCGGACCACGATCCCGCGCTCCTCCGCGGCGACGGCGAAGTCGCCGGTGCGCTCGCCGAGCCCGAACCACACGAAGTTCCCCTGGGGATCGGGGACGTCCCACCCCACCGCAGCCAGCCCGGCGACCACGCGCGCCCGCTCGGCGACCAGGGCCTCGACCCGTTCCATCAGCGCGGCCTCGTGCTGCAGGGAGGCCACCGCCGCGGCCTGCGCCACACCGGAGACCCCGAACGGGAGCGTGACCGCCCGCAGCGCCGCCGCGACCTCCGGGTGCGCCACGGCGTACCCGACCCGCAGGCCGGCGAGGCCGTAGGCCTTGGAGAAGGTCCGGGTGAGCACCACCTGCGGGTGCTCGCGCTGGGTGGCGAGCCCGTCGAGCGGGTCCTCGGAGCGCACGAACTCGACGTACGCCTCGTCGAGCACCACCAGCACCCCCGGCGGCACCTGCGCGAGGAACCCGTCGACCTCGGTCTGGGTGAGGGCCGGCCCGGTGGGGTTGTTGGGGGTGCACAGGACCACCACCCGCGTCCGCGGGGTCACCGCGGCCGCCATCGCCGCCAGGTCGTGCCGCCCGTTGGCGGTCACCGGCACCCGGACCGACGTGGCCGCCGCGGCCGAGACCGCGATCGGGTAGGCCTCGAAGGACCGCCAGGCGTAGACCACCTCGTCGCCGGGCTCGCAGTACGCCTGCAGCAGCTGGTACACGAGAGCCACCGACCCGGTCGCGGCCGCGAGGTGGTCCTGCGGCCGGCCGAGCCGGTCCGACAACGCGGCGTACAGCTCGGTGCAGCCCATGTCGGGGTAGCGGTTCATCCGTCCCGCGGCCGCGACCGCCTCCTCCAGCACCCCGGGCAAGGGCGGGTAGGGGTTCTCGTTGGAGGAGAGCTTGTACGTCGTCAGCCCGGGCCGCGGGGTCGGTGGCCGACCGGGCACGTAGGCGGGGATGCCCGCCACGCTGGCCCGGGGGCCGGGTGGCCCACCAGGTGGCCCGGAGGGTGGCCGGGAGGGGGGTGGTGACATGGGTCTCACCCTAATCAGGAGCGGCACCCTAGGATCGACCCCGTGAGGATCATTCTCTGGCTGTTGACGAACGCCATCGCCGTCTCCGCCGCTGCCTGGCTGCTCGACGGGATCTGGTTCGAGGGCAGCTCGGGCACGTTCACCGAGCAGGTCCAGGACAAGTGGCTGCCCGTACTCATCGTCGCGGCCATCCTCGGGGTGGTGACCGCGTTCGTGCGGCCGCTGGTCAACCTGCTCTCCCTGCCGCTGATCATCCTCACCATCGGGCTGTTCCTGCTGGTGACCAACGCGCTGATGCTGATGCTCACCGGGTGGCTCGCCGGCCTGGTGGGGATCGGATTCCACGTCGAGGGCTTCTGGACCGCGGTCGGGGGCGCCATCGTGATCACCGTCGTCACCTGGGTCGTCGACCTGCTGGTCGGCCAGGACTGAGGCGGTCGCCCATGTCGCAGACCCCACGGATCCCGGAGCAACACACCGAGGGGCCCTACCGGATCGCCCTGGTGTGCCTGGGCAACATCTGCCGCTCCCCCGTCGCCGACGTCGTCCTCACCGCCGAGGTGGCCGAGGCCGGGCTCGCCGAGCGGGTGCGCGTCGAGAGCGCCGGCACCGGCGACTGGCACGTCGGACGGCCGATGGACCCGCGCGCCGCGGCCAGCCTGCGCGAGGTCGGCCACGACCCCGACCACCACCGCGCCCGGCAGTACGACGAGGCCTGGCCCGGGGCGCACGACCTGGTCCTGGCGATGGACGACTCCAACCTCGCCGACCTCCGGGACCTCGCCCGGCGGGCCGGGTGGGCCGCCGAGCACCGGATCCGCAAGTTCGGCGACTTCGACCCCGTCGAGCCCGGCAGCGAGGTCCCCGACCCCTACTACGGGGGCGAGGACGGCTTCGCCCGGGTCATGCAGATGGTCCGCCGCACCTCGACCACCCTCGTGGCGGAGCTGGCCAGGGCGCTGGACCGGGAGCCGGGCCGGGAGCTGGGCCGGCCATGACCCGGCTGCCGCTGATCGCCCGCCGCGCCGAGGAGCTCCTGGGCACCGCGGTGGTCTCGACCACCCCCGTCGCCGGCGGTGACATCTGCACCGCCACGCGGCTGCGGCTCAACGACGGGACCACCGCCCTGGCCAAGACCCACCCCCACCCGCCGGCCGACTTCTTCGAGACCGAGGCCCGCGGGTTGCGCTGGCTCGCCGAGGCCGCCCCCGCGGGCGGGGTCGCCGTGCCCGACGTGCTCGGCGTCGACCACGACTGCCTGGTGCTGCGCTGGGTGGAGCCGGCCAAGGCCACCCCGGAGGCGGCGGCCGCCTTCGGTCGCGCGCTGGCCCGCACCCACGACACCGCGCCGGACGGGTACGGCGGGGACCAGGACGGCTACATCGGCCGGCTCCCGCTCCCGAACCGCCCGGCCGACACGTGGGCGGAGTTCTACGCCGTACGCCGCGTGCTGCCCTACCTCAAGCTGGCCCGGGACCGGGACGCGATCAGCGAGGACGACGCCACCACGATCGAGCGGGCGGTCGGCCGGTTCACCGACCTGCTGCCCGAGGAGGGGCCCTCGCGCCTGCACGGCGACCTGTGGAACGGCAACGTGCTGTGGGGCCCCGAGGGCGGGGTCTGGGTGGTCGATCCCGCGGCGTACGCCGGCCACCGGGAGGCCGACCTGGCGATGCTGTCGCTCTTCGGCCTGCCGCACCTGCCCCGGGTGCTCGATGGCTACGAGGAGGTCCACCCGCTCGCCGACGGGTGGGAGGACCGGATCCCGATCCACCAGCTCTTCCCGCTCCTGGTCCACGCCGCGATGTTCGGCGGCGGCTACGGCGCCCGGGCCGCCCTAGCCGTCGCCGACCTCTGAGGGTGGAGCCCGCGGGTGGTTGAGCCTGGCGGCCCCACTGGCACACTCACCACGTGAGCAGTCCCGAGCAGCGCCCGCGCATCCTGGTCGTCGACGACGACCGGGCGGTGCGGGAGTCCCTGCGCCGCTCCCTGGAGTTCAACGGGTACGACGTCGCCCTCGCCGCCGACGGGGCCGAGGCCCTGGCCGCGGCCGGGACCGTGGCGCCGGACCTGGTGGTGATGGACGTGATGATGCCGCGGCTGGACGGGATCGAGGCGACCCGCGCGCTCCGCGACACCGGCAACGACGTCGCCGTCCTCGTGCTCACCGCCCGCGACGAGGTCGACGACCGCGTCGCCGGCCTCGACGCCGGTGCCGACGACTACGTCACCAAGCCCTTCCGCCTCGGCGAGCTGCTCGCCCGGATCCGCGCGCTGCTGCGGCGGGTGACGCCACCCGACGGCGGGAGCGACGACGAGGTGCTGGCCTTCGGCGACCTGTCCATGGACCTGGCCAGTCGCGAGGTACGACGGGGCGACCGCCCGATCGAGCTCACCCGCACCGAGTTCGCGCTGCTGGAGATGTTCCTGCGCCGGCCCCGCCGGGTGCTGGACCGATCCTTCATCCTCGAGGAGGTGTGGGGCTACGACTTCCCCACCACCGCCAACTCCCTGGAGGTCTACGTCGGCTACCTGCGCCGGAAGACCGAGGCGGCCGGGGAGCCGCGGCTGCTGCACACGGTCCGCGGGGTGGGCTACGTGCTGAAGGAGTCATGACCGCCCGGCCCGCCGTCGTCGAGCGGGGCGCGGACCGCCGGTGGCACTACCGCCGGTCGCTGGCCAGCCGGGTCACCCTGCTGACCATCCTCGCGGTCGGTGCGACCGTCGCGGCCCTGACCCTCGGCGCCTACCTCACCGTCCGGGTCCAGCTGCAGAGCACGCTGGACGAATCCCTGCTGGATCGGGCCTACGCCGCCTCCCGGACCGGTGTGCTCGCGGACCTCACCGGCCCGTACCGGCTCCCGCCCTGGGCCCTGGGCGCCGCCGACGTGCGGATCGCCTTCATCGCCTCCGACCGCAGCGTCCGGCAGACCGACGACCAGGCGCCGCTGGAGCTCGGCGCCCCCGAGATCCAGGTGGCCGAGGGCGAGCGCGAGCACGTCGTGCGCACCGTCACGGCGGAGGACGGCACGCGCTACCGCGCCGCGACCGTGCCGGCCGTCAGCCGCGGACAGGCGCTCGTGATCGCGCAGTCGCTGGAGTCACGCGACCTGGTGCTGCAGCGGCTCGGGATCGTGATGGGGCTGTTCGGGCTCGCGGGCGTGGTGGCCGCCGGCGTCGCCGGCTGGGCCGTGGCCCGCAACGGGCTGCGACCGGTCCGGCGGCTGACGACCGACGTCGAGGAGATCGCGCGGACCGAGGACCTCTCCCCGCTCCGGGTGGAGGGGGACGACGAGGTGGCCCGGCTGGCAGGGGCCTTCAACGCGATGCTGGCGGCCGTCTCCGCCTCGCGGGCCCGGCAGCGCCAGCTGGTGGCCGACGCGGGCCACGAGCTGCGCACGCCGCTCACGTCGCTGCGCACCAACATCGACCTGCTCATGCAGGCCTCGGGCCCCGACCGGTCGGTGGACCTGGACGACGCGGCCCGCGCCGAGCTGCTCGACGACGTGCGCGGCCAGATGGAGGAGCTCACCACCCTGATCGGGGACCTCGTCGAGCTGGCCCGCGACGAGGTGCCCAGCCACACCGCGGAGGAGCTCGACCTGGCCGAGGTGGTGCAGCGAGCGGTGGTGCGGGTACGCCGTCGCGCCCACCGGGCCGAGGTCGTGGTCGACGCCGACCCGTGGCTGGTCACCGGGGAGGCCACCTCGCTGGAGCGGGCGGTGACCAACCTGGTCGACAACGCGGTGAAGTGGAGCCCCGACGGGGGCACCGTGACCGTGGCGCTGCACGACGGACGGCTCACCGTGGACGACGAGGGCACCGGCATCGACCCCGAGGACCGGCCCCACGTCTTCGACCGCTTCTACCGCTCCACCGACGCCCGCGCGATGCCCGGGTCCGGGCTCGGGCTGTCCATCGTCAAGCAGGTGGCCGAGCGGCACGGCGGGAGCGTGGAGGCCTCGCCCTCGCCGGGCGGCGGGGCCCGCCTGGTCCTGGAGCTCCCGGGCGTCCCGCCCGCTCAGGACTGATCGCGCAGCACGGCCAGCAGCCGCTCGGCCTTCCACCGGGTCTCGGCGTACTCCTCCGCCAGGTCCGACCGCACGGTGATGCCGCCGCCGGTGCCGAGGCGCCACCGGCCGTCCCCGGTGGTGGTCAGGGACCGGATCACCACCCCCAGGTCGGCACGCCCGTCCCCGGCGAGCCAGCCGAAGGCACCGGCGTACACGCCGCGCGGGGTGGTCTCGGTCGCCTCGATGACCTGCATCGTGCGCAGCTTGGGGGCGCCGGTCATGGAGCCGGCCGGGAACAGCGCGTGCAGGGCCGCCACGGTGCCCACGTCCTCGCGCAGCTGCCCCTGGACGGTGGAGACCAGCTGGTGCACCGAAGGGTAGGTCTCGACCGCCATCAGGCTCGGGACCTCGACGGAGCCGACCTCGCACACCTGCGCGAGGTCGTTGCGCAGCAGGTCCACCACCATCAGGTTCTCCGCCCGGAACTTCGGGTCCTCGGCGAGGTGCCGCCGCAGCCGCTCGTCCTCGGCGGGCGTCGCGCCGCGGGGGGTGGTGCCCTTGATCGGGCGGGTCTGGATCCGGCGGCGCCGGTCGACGGTGGCGTAGCGCTCCGGAGAGGAGCTGAGCAGCCAGCCGCGGGCCCCGGGCACGTCGTGCTGCAGGAACCCCGCGTACGGCGCCGGGTTGAGCGCCCGCAGCCGCCCGTAGGCCTCCGCGGGCGGGAGGGCGGCCTCGACCTCCTCGCGGTAGGTCAGGTTGACCTCGTAGGAGTGCCCGGCCCGCAGTGCTTCCTGCACCGCGTCGAATCCCCGCCGGTACGCCGCGGGCACCTCCCCGGTCGCCGGCGCCGAGGCGTCCGCGAGCGGGGGCGTCGCCTGGGCCGGTGGGCCCGCGGGGTGGTCGACCCGTCGTACGTGGGAGGGCCGCATCCACACGGCGTCGGGCACCTCGGCGGTGGCCGCGTCGGGCTCGCCGGCCGCGGGGCCCGGCGGGTGGAGGTGGGCCGGGAGGTCGCGGCGGCACGGGTAGCCGAACCAGCCCACCCACTCGCCGGCGCCGCCGTCCCGGGCGACCTCGTCGGCCAGCACCTCCCAGACGTCCTCGCCGACGACGCGCGCGTGGCCGTCGCGGTGGCGCACGACCTCCCCCCGGGCCGCCGACCAGGTCAGGGAGACGTCGCCGGGCGCCAGCCAGCCGAGGACCGACTGCCGACCCGACCACGGACGGGCCCCTCCACCGTCGAGCCAGAAGCAGCGCGGGTGGGCCCGGGCGATCCGCCGGAACTCCTCCAGCACGTCCGCAGATCCGGTCACCGCTCCCCCAGGAAGGTCGCGACCATCCGCGCACCGTGCTCGGAGAGGATCGACTCGGGGTGGAACTGCACCCCGTGCAGGGGCAGCCGGCAGTGCCGGACACCCATCACCGTCCCGTCCCCGCAGGTGGCGGTCACGCGCAGGTCGTCGGGCACCACCAGCGCGGCCAGGGAGTGGTAGCGCACGGCGGCGAAGTCCTGGGGAAGACCGGCGAGGACACCGCTGTCGTCGTGCCGGACCCGGGCGACCTCGCCGTGCGCCGGCTCGACCCGGCCGACGGTCCCGCCGTACGCCGTCACGAGGCCCTGCATGCCCAGGCACACGCCGAGCACGGGGCGGGCCGCGGTCCGGAGCACCTCCCGACCCACCCGGAAGTCGGCGGGGTCGTCCGGTCTGCCCGGTCCCGCGGAGAGCAGGACGTGGGAGTGGGCCAGGACGTCGGTGGCATCGACCTCGTCGTGCTGGACGACGCGGGGCAGGCGGCCGGTGACACCGGCCACGAGGTGGGCCAGGTTCCAGGTGTAGGAGTCGTGGTGGTCCACGAGCACGACGTCCGGAGCGGCCACCGGGTCACGGACCTCCGAGCAGCTCGGCCACCAGGTCGTGCAGCAGGTCCGCGCCCCGCTCGGTCAGGATCGACTCGGCGTGGAACTGGATGCCGCGGAAGTGCGGTCCGGCCACCGTGTGCACGTCCCCGGTCTCGGGGTCGGCGCGGAGCGCCACCCCCTCCAAGAGCTCCGCGGCGGTCGGGGCGCGGCCCACGAAGGTGTTGTAGAACCCCACCCGCTCGGGGCGCTCCCCCAGCAGCACCTCGGACTGGGTGCCCTGGAAGACGATGTCCTTGTAGCCCAGGTCGAGGCCCAGCCGGTCGCAGAGCACCTGGTGCCCGAGGCAGACGGCGAGGAAGGGCTGCTCCTCGGCGAGCAGGCGGTCGACGACCTCCCGCAGGGTGCGGATCTTGGGGTCGCTCCCGTCCCGCGGGTCGCCGGGGCCCGGGCCGACGACCACCAGGTCGTAGTCGCCGAAGCCGCGTGCGGCCACCTCCGGGACGTGGGGAGAGCGGACCACGTCCACCCGCATCCCCAGGACGGTCAGCACGTGCCGCAGCATGTTGGCGAAGTCGTCCTCGCCGTCGAGCAGCAGCGCGGTGCGACCCGCCAGCACCGGGTCGACCGGTCGGCCGGACTGGTCGGTGAGCCAGAACCGGCTCAACCGCTGGTTCCGGGCGTCCAGGGCGAGCAGGACGTCCTCGTCCCGGGCGAGGTCGGCCACCGTGGCGGCCGCGGTGCGGGCGCCCGGCACGAGCCCGAAGGCGCTGAGGATCCCGCCGGCCTTCGCGTGGGTCTCGGCCACCTCGTGATGCGGGTCGGAGTCCCGCACCAGGGTGGCGCCGGCGGAGACGGTGAGGTTCCCGTCGAGGTCGACGTCGGCGGTGCGCAGCACGATCGGGCTGTCCATCGTCGGCGCCCCCGCGTCGTCGCGGCCGAACAGCGCCAGCGCCGCGGAGTAGTAGCCGCGGCCGGTGGTCTCGTAGCGGCGGATCAGCCGGCAGGCGTTCTCCACCGGCGAGCCGGTGACCGTGGCGGCG
>CAZRKV010000091.1:0-10194 GCA_964600305.1 uncultured Nocardioides sp.
AGGGCGAGTTCCGGCCCACCGGCTCGACCACCGAGTGGTGCGACGCCGAGGTGCTGCGCCGGCTCAGGCGCCGTTCCCTCGCCCGGCTGCGCAAGGAGGTCGAACCGGTCGATCCCGAGGCACTCGCCCGGTTCCTGCCGGTGTGGCAGGGCGTCACCGCCGCCACTGCCACGGGTCGGGGCGGCGGGCACCGGGGCGTGGACGGGCTGCTCGCCGTCATCGACCAGCTGGCCGGCTGCGCCGTGCCGGCCTCCGCGCTGGAGTCGCTCGTGCTCCCCGCACGCGTGCGCGCCTACTCCCCCGCGATGCTCGACGAGCTGACCACCGCCGGCGAGGTGCTCTGGGCCGGCCACGCGCCCCTGCCCGGCACCGACGGCTGGGTCTCGCTCCACCCGGCCGACCGCGCAGAGCTGACGCTCGGGATCGACCGCTCCGAGCATCGGCTCGAGCACGCCGAGCTGCACGACCGAGTCCTGGAGGCCCTCGAGCCCGGCGGCGCCCGGTTCTTCCGCCAGCTCTCCGACGCCGTCGGCTCGACCGACGACGCCGCGCTCGCCGCGGCGCTGTGGGACCTGGTCTGGGCGGGCCGGATCACCAACGACACGCTCGCCCCGCTGCGCGCCCGGGTCTCCGGTGTCCGCAGCGCGCACCGGGCCCGTCGTACGCCGCCCCGCTCGCGCTCGCTCCGCACGTCGGGCCGGACCGCCCGGCCGACGGGGCCCTCGCGCACCGGACCACCCGACACCGCCGGTCGCTGGTCGCTGCTCCCCGACCCGGACGACGACCCCACCCGGCGGGCCCATGCGGCGGCCGAGTCCCTGCTGGAGCGACACGGTGTCGTGACCCGGGGCGCGGCCACCGGTGAACGTGTCGCCGGCGGGTTCGCTGCGGTCTACCGGGTCCTCTCCGGGCTGGAGGATGCGGGACACTGCCGCCGCGGCTACTTCGTGGCCGGCCTCGGGGCCGCCCAGTTCGGCACCCCCGGTGCCGTGGACCGGCTGCGCACGTTCGCCGACCGACCCGACCGGGAGGGCGAGGGCCCCACCGTCGCACTCGCCGCGACCGACCCGGCCAACCCGTACGGCGCCGCCCTGCCCTGGCCGGACCGACCCGACGGGGCCGACGGGCACCGCCCCGGGCGCAAGGCGGGCGCCGTGGTCGTCCTCGTCGGCGGTCGGCTGGTCCTCTACGTCGAGCGCGGCGGGCGCACACTGCTCACCTGGACCACGGAGGAGGCCCCGCTCACGGCCGCGGTCGCCACCCTCGCCGACACGGTACGCCGTGGCCTCGCCGGTGGCCTGACCGTCGAGCGCGCCGACGGGGTGCGGCTGATCGGAGCGGGCGGCTCACCGGTGCGCGAGGCACTGGAGGCCGCCGGCTTCGTCGCCACCCCGAAGGGCCTGCGGATCCGTGCCTGAGGGCGACACCGTCCTGCGCAACGCCCGCGAGCTGGACGCGGCGCTCAGCGGGGACCGGCTCGCCGGCAGCGACTTCCGGGTCCCGCGGCTGGCGACGGTCGACCTGACCGGTCGGCTGGTGCTGTCCACGCTCGCCCGCGGCAAGCACCTGCTGACCCGGATCGAGGGCGATCCGGCCCTGACCCTGCACACCCACCTGGGGATGGAGGGCACCTGGCAGGTGACCGGACCCGGCCAGCGACACCGGCGACCCACGCACCGGACGAGGGTCGTCCTCACCACCGCGACGCACCAGGCGCTGGGCTCGGGGCTGGCCCGGGTCGACCTGCTCCGCACCGCCGAGGAACACCGGCTCGTCGGCACCCTCGGGCCAGACCTGCTGGGCCGCGACTGGGATCCCGAGCTGGCCGAGCACCACCTCGCCGCGCAGCCCGGACGTCCGATCGGCGAGGCCCTGCTGGACCAGCGCAGCCTCGCCGGGATCGGCAACATCTACCGGTCGGAGGCCTGCTTCCTGGCCGGGATCCACCCCGGCACGCCGGCCGGTGAGGTCGAGGACCTCGGGCGGCTCGTCGAGCTCGTCCGACGGCTGATGCAGGCCAACACCGAGCGCACTGCCCGTGTGACCACGGGAGACCTGCGCCGGGGCCGACGGTTGTGGGTGTACCGCCGCGAGGGCCTCCCGTGCCACCGCTGCGGCACCCTGGTCCGCAGGTCCCGCATCGGGCCCGGTGGCGCGGACCGGGCGGCGTACTGGTGCCCGGTGTGCCAGCCCGCCCCCTGAGCGGGATCCGCGTCAGGCTGCGGCGACCACGCCCGGCTCGCCGCCGGGGGTCTGGATCCTCCTCGGGTGACCGCCCAACAGCTCACCACCTCTCCACCCGCCACATACCCGCAGACGTCGCGTGGGGGGACGCGGCACGCCAGGCGGGGTTCGACAGTCATCGGTAGCGAGCACGACGCGGCTGGCCCGGATCCGGTGGCTCTGGCTGTCGGTCACCGGCCGGTCCGCGAGGTTCGTGCACAGGTGTTGATTGCAGGAGCTCACCCACCGTCCTTTGGATGCCTGGTGGGACGGTGGGTGAGGCGCAGCCCGCTCACAGGTGTACTCGGCATCGAGCAGAAGCTCGTCGAGTCACTCGTCCGGGCTCCAACGTCCGCACTTCTTCTTCGTCATCCCGCGCTCCATGATGCACACACGTAGCTGGTCGCTCTTGTTGTAGAGGACGCCAGAGGTCCCCACATAGGCATCCTCGGGCCTGCCATCGTCGTTGGGCTCCACCTTGTGCCGGTCCCCCGCCCCGTACTTGTCGCTTTCCAGCCAGACCCAGGTGTGCTTCTCTCTCGTGGTCGCATGGGCGTAAGACGGCGTTCCGGCCCCGAAGGGCTTCTGCTTGAGAGTGGCCTCCGTGGTTCCATGGTCCACGCCGTGCCCGACGGCGAGTCCACGGCTTGAGCCCTCGTGCGAGTCGTAGTCCGCTTCGGCATCTTTGTGCTCGGGCAGCTTTCCGTCGACGACCTCTTTGCCGGGGGCCGGCGGGTTGGGCTGTCGGTGACCCCCGGCGTCCTCGCGATACCACTTCCCCACAATCTTGGTTCCTCGTCCGGGAACGATGACCGTCCGGACCGATGTGTTCCGGTTGTCGAGGGCGTTGGTTCTGTGCTCACCGAACCAGGTGGATCCTGCATGACACGTCGTCCCGGTCTTCAGGTCTTCGATATAGACCCCCACGTCCCTATGGGGCGAATAGACCACGGCGTAGGTGTCCTCCCGCCAGGTGTGCCGCTGCTTCAACTGCGTCCTCGTGCCGCGATACCGGGGGTTGTAGCTCCTGTCGCCGGGTGCAATATCGAGCGTGTGGTCGGGACGGGGCCAGAAGCAGTCAGATGAAGAGGCCGCGGCCTCGGGCCGGTCTGGTGCCGCTGGCTGCGCGGTGGCGCCCATGCTGGTCGCCACGGTCCCCGCGGCGAGCGCCAGCGACAAGGAGCCGGCCATGCCGGCGATGTGATGCGTCTTCATAGGTTCCCCTGTTCATTCATGACCGATCGTTTGCCGCCAGGCCATCCCCCGGCGACCACTTGGGGAGGCGTTTCGAGCCCCGCGCCGAGCCGCCAGCCAATGCCGCACTGGCGAGCCGCTCCGTCGACGGTGTACCGCACCGCTGTCATCCCGCTGTCATTGCGCTGTCATCGCATTTCACCTCGGTGTCTTCGTGCGCCGGAGGCTCCCACCCCTCGGCATGCCGCACGCGGGCGTATCGCTGTCGTCCTGCTGCGGGGCTCCGCGGAACGAGGTGGCGCAAGCAGCCCCAAGGGTCTACCTTGTGGCGGATGGCCGTTTCCGTTCTGGACGGCGCTCGGCAGGGGGTTCTGACGACCTCGGTGATCGAGGTGCGGCTGCTGGGTGCTGTCGAGGTCTACCGGGGTGGGGTGGCGCTACCGATCGCGGGGCGTCGGGCCCGGTCCTTGGTGTGCCTGCTCGCGCTCGACGCCGGACGCACCGTCAGTGTCGAGCGGCTCACTCGCGGCATTTGGGACGACAACCCCCCGGAACGGGTGCGCGGTAGCCTCCAGACAATCGTGTCGCGACTGCGGCGAGTGCTGGGTGAGGGCGTGCTCACAACCGACCCGATCGGCTACGCGCTGCAGATCCCGCGGGAGCGGGTGGACGTGCTGCGCTTCCGCGACGCTGCAGCGCAGGCACGTGCCGGCAGCACCCCGCAGGAAGAGTGTGCCCACCTGGCCGACGCATTGGCCGCCTGGGGCGGGGAACCGTTCGGGGAGCCGCTCTCCGGCTGGGTCGAGAGCCATGAGCGGCCGGGGCTGGTCGAGGAGCACCTGCAGGTGCTCGAGCGCAGCATCGACTTCGACCTCGAGGCTGGGAAGTACCCCGGATGCGCGGCGCGACTGGCCTCCCTCGTCGATGAGCATCCGTTCCGAGAGACCCTCTGGCTGCAGCTGTTGCGGGCGTTGCACGGAGCCGGCCGGACGGCGGAGGCCCTGGATCGCTACGAGTCGGCGCGCGACCTGCTCGCCACCGAGCTCGGCACCGACCCGAACCCGGCCCTGCAACAGATGCACCACACGCTGCTGACCGCTTCGGAGCCCCTGGCCGTTCCGCCGCCCGCCGAGGCCACCCCGTCCGCGGTCCCCCGGCAGCTGCCGGTCCCGGGTCGTTGCTTCACCGGACGCGCCGAGGAGCTCCAGCGGCTCGACAGGATCCTGCCCGAGAACGGGGAGGGCCGCGTGGTCGCCGTCCACGGTCCCGGTGGTGTCGGCAAGACCAGCCTGGTCACCCACTGGGCGGGATCGGTCGCAGATGCCTTTCCCGACGGCCAGCTCTTCATCGACCTGCGAGGCTTCGGGCCGGGTGAGCAGATGCCGTCCGTGGTGGCCGCCGACCTGATGCTGCGCGGACTGGGACTGGACGGCAGTGAGGTGCCCGGGGACCCTGAGGCCCGCAGCGCCCTGCTGCGCTCCGTGCTCGCGGACCGCCGCTGCCTGGTGGTGCTGGACAACGCCCGGGACGCCGCCCAGGTCCGACCACTGCTGCCCGGGGGGCCGAGCCTGGTCCTGGTCACCAGTCGGAGCCAGCTGCGCAGCCTGGTGGCGCGGGAGGGCGCCGATCGGGTGCAGGTGGGCCAGATGAGCCACGAGGAGTCGACCACGATGCTGCGTGCGGCGCTCGGGGCAGGGCCGGCGACGGACGACGAGGTGCTCGGGGAGCTCGCCGACCTCTGTGGGCACCTGCCGGTGGCGATCGGTGTCGTGGCGGAGCGGGCCAGCCGGGGACCCACGTGGTCGCTCGACGAGGTCGCGGAGCGGCTGCGGACGGGAGCGGTGGCGCGCCTCGACGAGCTGACCACGGGGGACGACGACCTCTCCGACGTCAGGACCGTGTTCGACTGGAGCTATCGGCTGCTGGACGCGGACTCCGCCTGGCTGTTCCGGCTGCTCGGGCTCTACCCGGACGGGGTCATCTGTCGTTACGCCGCCGTGGCGCTGTCGGGCCTTCCATGGCGTGAGGGGCGGGTGCTCCTGGATCGCCTCGCCGACCACCACCTGCTCGAGATCCGCGCCGACGGCTGGTGCGTCGTACACGACCTGGTGCTCGCCTTCGCCCGCGACGTGCTCGACACCGAGGGTGACCCGGCCGAGCGGGCTGCCGCGTGGGACCGGCTGACCAGCTGGTACGTCCACACCGCCTACCGGGCGGCCACGGCCACCGCCGGTGTGGTCTGTCGACGCCTGACCCCGGGGCCCGTGGCTCCGGGCGTCACCCCCCAGGAATTCGAGACCGCCACCGAGGCGGCGACGTGGTTCGCCGACCATCGCGCCTCCCTGAGGACGATGCTGGCCGAGATGGAGGTTGCCGGCGACCACGCCACCGTCCACCTCCTGGCCAGCAGCATCTCCACCTGGCTGGAGCTCATCTGCGCCGACGCCGAGGACCGGAGGATGGTCCAGCGGGCAGTCGAGGCCGCGCGCGCCGCGGGGGGAACCTTCGCCGAGGCCGTGAGCCTGAATCGACTCGGCACCCGCCACCTGCGCGATGCCGAGCACACCCGCGAGCCGGGCGGCGTCGGCGAGCCAGGCCACGTCCGCGAGGCCGACATGGCCGAGGCGCTGGCGTGCTTCCAGCGGGCCCGGAAGCTCTTCGTGGACACCGACGACCGTATCGGGGAGGCCCGGGTGATGGGCAACATTGCCCGGCTGCACGAGATGCACGGGGAGTACGACGACGCCATCGCGATGCTCGAGGAGGTCCTCGAGCGCTGTCGGGACCTCGACCTGGCGCGACATGTCGGCTTCTCGCTGGTCCAGCTCGCAGACACCTGTCGTGCCGCCGGGGATCCCGAGCGCGCCCGGAAGTTGGCGATCGATGCGGTGGGCTGCCTGGAGGACACCGGCATGCAGCAGGACGTGGCGTTCGCCCGCCATGCCTGGGCGGAGGCCGAGGCTGCCCTCGGCCGCCACGACGAGGCCGAGGAGAGGTACCGGGAGGCGCTGGCGATCCATCGTTCCCTGGGCGACGTCAACAAGGCCGTCACCGCGCTCCGCAAGCTGGGGGAGATGCACCGCGACGCCGGCCATCCCGAAGGGGCAGGTGCTGCCTGGGCGCAGGCCGCCGAGCTGCTGGTCGACGCGGACGCGGTCCACGGCGCCGCGCGACGCCACCGGCTCGAGGAGCTGACGGCTTCACTTCCGGCGAGTTCCCGGACGGGGTGAAGGCACCGCCGGGAGGCCTCCCGTGCCAGCCCGGCCAGTCCGGCCCCTGAGCGGGATCCGCGTCAGGCTGCGGCGACCACGCCAGGCTCGCCGCCGGGAGCCGGGATCCGCCTCGGCGTGACCAGCTCGGCCATCGCGGCCTCCTCGAGGGCGATCCCGTCGCTGACCTCGCGCAGCACGTCCGCGAGCGACACGTCCAGGGCCTGGCACAGGGAGGCCAGCAGCTCCGAGGAGGCCTCCTTCTGGCCGCGCTCGACCTCGGAGATGTAGCCCAGGCTGACCCGGGCCTCCGCGGAGACCTCGCGCAGGGTCAGGCCACGCCGCTGCCGCTGGTCGCGGAGCACAGCGCCCAGCAGTTGTCGGAACAGCACCATGACTCAGGCCCCTCTCTCGCTCGGGAGTCACAACGCTACCCGAGCCTGCCTGATTCCTGCCCGGACGGGTCCGGCCGCGTGCCGTCGAGCCGGTCGACCAGGGTGGTCAGGGCGGCGACGCAGGAGTCCCGACGGATCGACGCGCGATTGCCGGACAGCGAGGTCCGGCGGACCGCCGTACCGTCCGGGGCCGCGAGCGCCACGAACACCGTGCCGACCGGCTTGCCCTCCTGCAGGCCCGGCCCCGCCACGCCGGTGGTGCTGAGCGCGTACGTCGACCCGGTGAGGCGGCGTACCCCCTCGGCCATCGCCTCCGCGCACTCCGCGGAGACCACGCCGGGGCCGTCGATGACCTCGCTGGGGACCCCCAGCAGCTCCTCCTTCAGCCGGCTCGTATACGTGACCACTCCACCGACGAAGACCTCGGAGGCACCGGCGATGTCGGTGAGCACGCGCGCGAGTCGCCCGCCCGTCAGCGACTCGGCCGTGGCCAGCGTCGCCCCCTCCTCGGCGAGGCGGGCGATGACCATGCCGGCAACCACCTCGACATCGGCGTCGTCGTCGACCTCGGTCTCGTCCATGCCCAGAACCTACCGACGGTCGGCGTACCGTGAGAAGCATGGCTCTCCCGATCGAGGACTACGCCGTCGTCGGGGACCGGCGGACGGCCGCACTGGTGGGCCGGGACGGCTCGATCGACTGGCTGTGCCTGCCCCGGTTCGACTCCGACGCGTGCTTCGCGGCACTGCTCGGCAGCCGCGACAACGGCCGCTGGCTGCTCGCCCCCGCCGCAGCCGACGACGTCACGGTCACGCGGCGCTACGTCGGCCCCACCTCGCTGCTGGAGACCACCTTCACCACGGCCACCGGGACGGTGTCGCTGCTCGACGCCATGCCCTCCGACGACCAGCGAGCCGACCTGGTCCGCCGGGTCAGCGGCGTCTCCGGGACCGTGAGGATGCGCCACGAGTGGCTGGTCCGGTTCGGGTACGGCGGGGTGCGGCCGTGGGTGAGCCGCCACGTCCTCCACGGCGACGAGGCGATCGTCGCGGTGGCCGGCCCGGACAAGCTGGTGCTCCGGGGTCCGCGACTGCCGGTGGCCGAGGAGGGGCACCACGTCGACGCGTTCGACGTCACCGAGGGTGAGGAGCTCACCTGGACGATGACCTGGGTCGCGTCCCACCGCCCGGACCCGGCTCCGCCCGACGCGGACTCGGCCGTGGCAGCCACCGCCGACGACGACAGACGCTGGGCCGCCGACTTCCCGACCGACCTCCCGCGGCCGGAGCTGGTCGGCCGCTCGCTCACCACCCTCCGGCTGCTCACCCACGCCGAGACCGGCGGCATCGTCGCCGCGCCCACCACCTCGCTGCCCGAGGACTTCGGGGGCAGCCGCAACTGGGACTACCGGTTCTGCTGGCTGCGCGACGCCTCCCTCACCCTCGAGTCCCTGCTCGCCGCCGGGTACCACGAGGAGGCCCACCTGTGGCGACGCTGGCTGCTGCGCGCCGTCGCCGGGGACCCCGAGGACATCCAGATCATGTACGCCGTCGACGGCAGCCGCCGACTCACCGAGTGGGAGCTCGGGCACCTCCCCGGCTACGAGGGCTCCGTCCCGGTCCGGGTCGGCAACGGCGCCGTCGGCCAGTGGCAGACCGACGTCCTCGGGGAGGTGATGATCGCCCTCGAGGACGCCCGCAAGGCCGGGGTCCAGGAGACCAGCGACAGCTGGGGGCTGCAGCGAGTGCTCGTCGACGCCCTCGCCGAGCGTTGGCAGCAGACCGACCACGGCATCTGGGAGGTCCGCGGCCCGCAGCGGCACTTCACCCACTCCCGGGTGATGGTGTGGGTGGCGATGGACCGGGCGGTCGAGGCCGTCGAGCAGCACGGGCTGGACGGCCCCGTCGAGGAGTGGCGCCGGGTGCGGGACCTGGTCCGCCAGGAGGTGCTCGCCCGCGGGTTCGACGAGGACCGCGGCACGTTCACCCAGCACTACGACACCTCGGAGGTCGACGCGTCGCTGCTCGTGCTGCCGCTCGTGGGCTTCCTGCCGGGGGACGACCCCCGGGTGCTGGGCACGATCCGCGCGGTCGAGGAGGACCTGCTGCGGGAGGGGATGGTGCTGCGCTACCGGACGCAGTCCGGCGTGGACGGCCTGTCCGGGGACGAGCACCCGTTCCTCGCCTGCTGCTTCTGGCTGGTCTCGGCGTACGCCGCCGCCGGTCGGCTCGAGGATGCCGAGGCCCTGTTCGAGCGGCTCTGCGCCACGACGAACGACGTGGGCCTGATGGCCGAGGAGTACGACCCCGTGCAGCGCCGGATGGCCGGGAACTTCCCGCAGGCCTTCTCCCACCTGACCCTGGTCCTCGCGGCACTGGACCTGCGGGAGGCCCGCCACGGCCGGGAGGTCACCCGCGACCACGGGTGAGGGGTCGCCCCCGTCACCGGAAGGTGGTCAGCGGCGGGAGCCGCGCTGCTGCCACAGGTCGCGGTAGAACTCCCACCCGGACCAGACCGTCATCACCACGGCGACGGCCAGGCACGCCTGGCCCAGGCCGAAGAGCACCTCGCCGGGCACGTCGAGGGCGCCGTCCACCTGGCGCAGCGGCAGCGCCAGCAGCCCGAGGGCCATGGCCTGGAAGGTGGTCTTGATCTTGCCGGACCGGCTGGCGGCGAGGACGACGTTCCTGGCCACGGAGAGCCGCAGCACGGTGACGCTCCACTCGCGGGCGAGCACCAGCACGGTGACCCACCACCAGACGTCACCCACGATCGACAGGCCGATGAAGGCCATGCCGGTGATCGCCTTGTCCGCGATCGGGTCGGCGATCTTGCCGAAGTCGGTGACCATGTCGTGCTTGCGGGCGAGGTCGCCGTCGACCTTGTCGGTGATCATGGCGACCGCGAAGATCGCGAAGGCGACTGTGCGCCACAGCACCGACTCGCCGCCGTCGTGCAGCAGCGCCCAGCCGAAGAACGGCACCAGCACGATCCGCAGGGTGGTGAGCAGGTTGGGCAGGTTCCAGTTGCTGCTGCGCGTCGCGGTACCGCTCATCGGGACCCCCCTCGGGACGAGGCGTCCGCCACGAGGTCGATGCCGTCGGTGCCGGTGACGACGGCGGTCACGAGGTCACCGCGGCGCACCCCGGCGGGCGGGGAGGCCAGGGTCGTGG
>CAZRKV010000092.1:0-10139 GCA_964600305.1 uncultured Nocardioides sp.
CGACGCCAGCAACTTCGTGCGCACCGTCGAGGGGCGCCAGGGCCTGAAGATCGGCTGCCCCGAGGAGGTCGCCTGGCGGATGGGCTTCCTCACCGACGAGGAGCTCGTGGACCGGGCCCAGCCACTGCTCAAGAGCGGGTACGGCGCCTACCTGCTGGAGCTCGTCGAGGCCGCATGAGCCTCGACCTGCACCGTGGCGCCGACCGCTTCGTGACCACCGGCCCGGGCCGGGAGACCACCCACGGCTTCTCCTTCGGGCCCCACTACGACCCCGCCCGCCTGGGGTTCGGGCCGATGGTCGCCCACAACGACGACGCGGTGGAGCCGGGTGGCGGCTACCCCGAGCACCCGCACACCGACCTGGAGATCGTGACCTGGGTGCTGCAGGGGGCGCTCACCCACACCGACTCCTCCGGGACGCGGACGGTCGTCGGGCCGGGCACGCTGCAGGTGATGTCGGCGGGCTCGGGGGTCCGCCACAGCGAGACGGTCGACCCGGAGGCGGGGCCCACCCGCTTCGTCCAGGTGTGGGTGCGCCCGGACGAGCCCGGCACCGAGCCGTGGCACGCCACCACCCCGGTCGCCGACGCCCTCGCGTCCGGCGAGCTGGTGCCGGTGGTGTCCGGGCACGACGCGGGGGCGCTGGCCCGGCTCGGCACGCGATCGGCCACGCTGCACGTCGCGCGCCTCGCGGCCGGCGCGAGCGTCACCCTCCCCGCCGCACCCCGGCAGCACGTGTACGTCGCCCGCGGTGCCGCCGGGCTCCAGGGCCCGGGCGCAGCGCTGACGACGGGTGACGCGGTGGCCCTGGTCGACGAACCGTCGCGGGCACTCCGGGCCCGGGAGCCGACCGAGCTGCTGGTCTGGTCCTTCCGCGACGACTGACGCGGGCCGCCAGGGCGAACCAGGGGCAGACAGGTGGGCGCCGCGTGTGGTGAGGATGGATCATGGAACCGATGACACCCGCGCTCTCCACGGGGTGGCTGCTGTTCATCGCTGCGGCGGCCGTGGCCGTGTTGCTCACGCTCATCATCCGATTCAAGCTGCACGCGTTCCTGGCCCTGGTGCTGGTCAGCGTGCTCACCGCGCTGGCGGCCCAGGTGCCTCCGGGCGACGTGCCCGACGTGCTGCTCGGCGGTTTCGGGGACACCCTGGCGGGAGTGGCCCTCCTGGTGGCGCTCGGCGCCATGCTCGGTCGCCTGCTGGAGGTCAGCGGTGGGGCCCAGGTCCTGGCCGACACCCTGATCACGCGCTTCGGCGAGAAGCGGGCCCCCTTCGCCCTCGGTGTCGCCTCGCTGCTGTTCGGCTTCCCGATCTTCTTCGACGCCGGCCTGGTGGTGATGCTGCCGATCATCCTGACGGTCGCCCGTCGCTTCGGCGGGTCCCTGCTCTACTACGCGCTCCCGGCCGCGGGAGCCTTCGCGGCGATGCACGCGATCGTGCCGCCGCACCCCGGACCGGTCACCGCCGCCGACCTCCTCGGTGCCAACGTCGGCTGGACCCTGCTCATCGGCATCCCCGTCGCAGCCGTCACCTGGTACGTCGGCTCCTACCTCTTCTCGCGGTGGGCCGGAGGACGGATGTTCGTCGAGGTGCCCAACGTGCTCCTCGGGGAGCCGGACGGGGGCCGGGAGACCCGGGACGAGGACCGCCCCGGATTCGGCCGGGTGCTGCTGATGCTCCTCCTCCCGCTCGCCCTGATCAGCCTCAACACCGTGATCTCCACCCTCCTCACCACCGGCGTGCTGACCCAGGCGGCCTGGACCGACAGCCTGGTGCTCCTCGGCCAGACCTCGATCGCCCTGCTGGTCACGGTGCTGGTCGCGATCCCGCTGATCGGTCTGCGGTCGGGCCGGGGCCTGCAGGACGTCGAGTCGCTCGTCAACGGCGCCCTCGGGCCCATCGCCGCCATCGTGCTCATCACCGGTGCCGGCGGCATGTTCGGCGGCGTGCTGGAGTACAGCGGCGTCGGGGAGGCGCTCGCGGACTCGATGGAGGACCTCGGCCTGCCCCTGATCCTCGGCGCCTTCCTGATCGCCACGGCCCTGCGGGTCGCCCAGGGGTCGGCGACGGTGGCCCTGACCACCACGGCCGGACTCCTCGCGCCGGGCGTGGCGGCGGCCGACCTGAGCCAGGTCGACCTGGTGGCCATGGTGATCGCCATCGCGGCGGGCGCGACGGTGCTCTCCCACGTCAACGACTCCGGCTTCTGGCTGGTCAGCCGGTTCTTCGGCATGGACGAGAAGACCACCCTGCGCACCTGGACGGTGATGGAGACGACCCTGGGCCTCACCGCGTTCGTGCTGAGCCTGGGCCTCTGGGTGGTCTTCTAGTGGCCGGGCAGCGCGGGGGGTCACGCACGTGAGCCGGCAGGACGGCAGCCTGCACCTGGTGTTCATGGGGGTCTCGGGCACCGGGAAGTCCACCATCGGCCGCCGGGTCGCCGACGCGCTGGACTGCCGGTTCGCGGAGGGGGACGACTTCCATCCGCGCGCCAACATCGAGAAGATGGCCAGCGGCCGGCCCCTCACCGACAGCGACCGCTGGCCGTGGCTGGAGCTCCTGGCGGAGTGGACGGCGGAGCAACGGGAGGCCGGGGAGTCGACCGTGGTGGCGTGCTCGGCGCTGCGTCGCGGCTACCGCCGCATCCTGCGCCGACCGGCCCCGGACACGTTCTTCGTGCACCTGACCGGCTACCCCGGCCTCCTGCTGGAACGCCTGCAGAGCCGGGGTGGGCACTTCATGCCGAGCTCCCTGCTGGAGTCACAGCTGGACACCCTGGAACCACTCGCGGCCGACGAGCAGGGCATCACCGTCGACGTGGCCGCACCCGTCGAGGAGTGCGTCAGCCAGGTCCTCGACGCGGTCCGCGCCCGGCGGGGTACCGGAGAGGGTTGACCGGCCGGGTCACTCGGGCCCGCGGCCGGCGTCCAGCTGCTGGCCGAGGTACTGCTGCAGCCCGACCCGCTCGATGGCGTCCAGCTGGGCCTCGAACCAGTCCGCGTGGGTCTCCTCGTCGCGGGCCATCTCCTCGAAGACCGACGCCGAGGCGAGGTCACCGAGGTGGCGGCACTCCTGGGCGCTGGCGTTGAACTGCGCGACCGCGTCCTTCTCGCTCTCCAGGGCGAGGGAGAGCATCTCCCTGGCGTCCTCGCCGACCTGGATGTTGCCCAGCCGCTGCACGTTGGGGTGCCCGTCGAACATCAGGATCCGGTTGATCAGCGCGTCGGCGTCGCGCATCTCGTCGATGGACAGGTCGTAGAAGACCTTGCCGAGGCGCCCCAGGCCCCAGTTGTCCAGCATCCTGGCGTGCAGGAAGTAGGTGTTGGTGACGGTGAGCTCGAAGGTGAGCGCGTCGTTGAACAGCTCGACGATCCGCGGGCTAGCTGGCTGCACTTCCGACCTCCTGCGACGACTCGACCGAGGCCACATGGTCGCACGTGAGCCGCTTGACCGAGAACACGCAGGTGCCGCAGCCCCGCCCCGCCCCGGTGGCCCCGCAGACCTGGGCCGTGGTCCGGGCGCCCGCCGCCACGGCAGCGGCGACGTCGCGGTCGGTCACGACCTCGCAGTGGCAGATGATCACGGGGCCTCCGGACTGCTGGATGCTTGGTTAGGTGAGCCTCACCTGATGCCGACCATCATGTGAGGTGAGGCTAACTTTGGCAAGCCCCGTCCGCGAGGTGTCCACTCCCCGGGACGGATCCCACGCGGCGGCCCCGGTGCGGGGCGGCTCAGGGGGCCAGGACCCGCAGGGCCCCGGGCAGCACCCGCACCCGCATCGGCTCCGCGTCGCGCCCGGGCAGGTGCCCCAACGCCTCGCCGTCACCGCCGACGGGGATGGGGGACCCGGAGTCCCCCTGCAGCTCGACGCGCCGCCCCCGCAGCAGGCGCACGGCGTCGAAGCGGACGTGGGAGCCGTCGTACACGCTCGGCATCCGGCGGATCAGGTCGACGCGGCGCCGGGCCTCGATGACCACGACGTCGAGCAGGCCGTCGTCGAGCACCGCCGGTGGGGCGATCCGCATCCCCTTGCCGTAGTAGGCGGAGTTGGCCACCACGACCGTCGCCGCGTCGTGCTCACTCACCTCACCGTCCAGCGAGAGGCGGTAGCGCCCGGCGCGGTACGTCGCGAGCTGGCGGAGGGTGGCGAGGGGGTACTGGACCCGCAGGGGCAGCCGGCGCAGCCGGTCGACGGTCGCGGCGGTCCGCGCGTCCACCCCGGCGTAGACCGAGCCGGCCACGATCCGCTCCTCCCGTCCGGGCAACGACTCGCCCAGCAGGTCGACCCGGCGCTCCCGGCCCGACAGCAGCACCCGGGCCTGGTCGTCCGGCTCCTCGGGCTGCCCGAGCATCCGCGCGAAGTCGTTGCCCCGCCCGGCCCGGACGAGGCCGAGGACCCCGCCGGCCCGGGAGACCGCCCCGGCCAGCGAGGAGAGCATCCCGTCGCCGCCGACCGACACCACGACGTCGTCCCGGGCCACCGCGGCGTCGACGAGCTCACGCACGGCCCGCGGCCCCGGCGAGTAGGTGACCTCGACCCGGGCTCCGGCCTCGCGCAGCCGTCGGGCCACCGGTACGACGGCCTGCGGCGCCGCGCCGCCCCCGGAGGCGGGGTTGACCAGGAAGGTGAAGCCGGATCGGCTGCTCACGGGACCATCACCCCCGGGTTCAGCACGCCGGTCGGGTCCAGCTCGGCCTTGATGGCCCGCAGCACGTCCACGCCCACCGGCCCGATCTCGCGGGCGAACCACGCCCGGTGGTCACTGCCCACGGCGTGGTGGTGGGTGATCGTCGCGCCCGCCTCGATGATCGCGTCGCTGGCCGCGGCCTTGGCCCCCTCCCACCGGCCGATCGGGTCCTCCCCGCCGCGCGCGGCGACCGTGAAGTACAGCGAGCAGCCCGTCTCGTAGACGTGGGAGACGTGGCAGAGCACGATCGTGTCCTCCCCGAGCGCGTCGACCAGGGCCGACTTGACCGCGGCGTACACCCGGTCGCGCCGCGACCAGAAGGTGGCGGTCTCCAGCGTCTCCACGACCAGGCCGACGTCGAGCAGGCTGTCGCGCAGGTACGGCGCGTCGAAGCGCCCCCGGGCCCACGCCTCCCCGGGCTCGGCACCCAGCGAGGTGCCGCCCAGGCGCTCGAGGGCCGCCGTGGTCGCCGTACGCCGCATCTCGACCAGCTCGGGCGTCCCCTCGTGCCCGACCACCATCAGGCAGCCGCCCGAGCCCTCGCCGCCGATCGCGTCGGGGTCGGCCAGGTTGATCGCGGTCTCGGCCTCGTCGGAGAGCCGGACGACCGTCGGCAGCAGCCCGGACTGGGCGAGCGCGCGCATCGCCTCGGCGCCGGCGTCGAAGGACTCCCAGCGCCAGCCCTCGTAGGCCCGCACCTCGGGGCGGGCCCGCACCCGCACGGTGACCGCCGTGATCACGCCGAGGGTGCCCTCGGAGCCGAGGAACAGCTGGCGCAGGTCGGGGCCGGCCGCGCTCGCGGGGGCACGGCCGAGCTCGAGGGTCCCGCGGCTGGTCGCAACCCGGAGGCCGACCACCATCGCGTCGAACCGGCCGTAGCCCGCCGACGACTGGCCGCTGGACCGGGTGGCGGCGAAGCCCCCGACGGAGGCGTGCTCGAAGGACTGGGGGAAGTGGCCGAGGGTGAGGCCGTGCTCGGCGAGCCGCGCCTCGACCTCCGGTCCGCGGATCCCGGGCTCCAGGGTGGCGGTCATCGACACCGGGTCGACCTCCAGCACCTCCGCCATCCGGCCCAGGTCGAGGCTGAGCACGCCGGCGTACCCCTCCCGGCGGGCGACGAGCCCCCCGGTCACCGACGTACCGCCGCCGAACGGCACCAACGCCACCTCGTGCTCCTGGGCGAACCGGATCAGGTCCAGCACCTGGTCGTGGGTCCCGGGCCGCGCCACGACGTCGGGGGCGTCGGTGAGGTCGCCGGCGCGGGCGCGCAGCAGGTCGGGGGTCGACTTGCCGCGGGTGCGCAGGCGGCGGGTCGCGTCGTCGGTGTGCACGTGGTCGGGCCCCACGATCCGGCCGAGCACCTCCAGCAGGTCTGCACCGAGGGTGGAGGGGGACGGAGCGGCGTCGGGCACCGCGGGGCGCTCGGCGAGCGGGCCCAGGGCCAGCTCCACCAGGCCCCGGGCCTCCTCGGGGAGGTCGGCGGCACGGTCGGGGTCTCCCCAGCGCTGGGGGTGCATCTCGTGGCTCACGTGTTACAGTGTTACACATGTCGTCACTTCGTCACAGCCGGTCCGGCGTGAGCCCGCCCCGCACCCCCCGCGACGACTACCTCGACGCCGCCCGCAGCCTGATCCTCGACGTCGGCTGGCGGCGCACCACGATGACCGAGATCGCCCGGCGAGCCGGGGTCTCCCGGATGACGATCTACCGCAGCTGGCCGGACATGGAGCGCCTGCTCGGCGACCTGATGACCCGCGAGTGGAGCACCGTCGTCGGCACCGTCGCCGACCTGGACAACGACGAGCACGACTGGCTCGACCGCCTGGTCGACGGGGTCTGCGACACCGTCGTCGCGATGCGCGACAACGAGCTGCTCGCCCGGATCCTCGAGGTCGACCCCGAGATGGTCCTCCCCTACCTCGTCGAGCGCCGGGGCCGGGTGCAGGACGCGATCACCGAGCTGCTGGTCGAGCGGCTGCGGGCCGCCCAGGCGGCCGGCGCGGTGCGCGGGGGTGACCCGCTGCTGCTGGCCCGGTCCCTGCTCCTGCTCGCCCACGGCTTCACCCTCTCCGCCCACACGATGACCGGTGACGGCGTGCGACTGGCCGACCTCGACGCCGAGCTGCGCACCGTCGTACGCCGGACCCTGGCCCCGTGACCAGCACAGTGACCACCACACCGCTCCCGTCCCCGCCCTCGCCCCCGCGGCGGCGGATCCGCCCGGGCCTGGAGGCAGCACCGACCGAGGTGGACCTGGTCGTCGTCGGCCTCGGGGCCACCGGGGCCGGGGTGGCCCTCGACGGGGTGACCCGCGGCCTGTCGGTCCTCGCCGTGGACGCCCACGACCTAGCCTTCGGGACCTCCCGGTGGTCCTCCAAGCTCGTGCACGGCGGGCTGCGCTACCTCGCGCACGGCCAGGTCGGCGTCGCGCACGAGAGCGCCGTCGAGCGCGGGACCCTGATGGAGGTCACCGCCCCCCACCTGACCCGGCCGCTGCCGATGCTGCTCCCGCTGACGTCGTACGTCTCGGTGGCCCAGGCCGGCATCGCCCGCGCCGGCCTCTGGGCCGGCGACCTGCTGCGCCGCGGGGCCCGCACCGACGAGGACACCCTCCCCCGCCCGCGGCGGGTGGGGCGCATCGAGGCGCTCCAGCTCGCGCCCGGCCTGCGGCGGGAGGGCCTGCGCGGCGGCCTGCTCTCCTGGGACGGCCAGCTCGAGGACGACGCCCGGCTGGTCACCACCGTCGCCCGCACGGCCGCGGCGTACGGCGCCGAGGTGCGCACCCGTGCACGCGTGCTGTCGGTGGCGGGGACGCCCGGGCGGACCACCGTGGAGGTGCGCGACGAGCTGACCGGCCGGACGCAGCGCGTGCGGGCCCGGGCGGTCGTCAACGCCACGGGGGTGTGGGCCGGGGAGCTCACCGAGCACCTGCGGCTGCGCCCCAGCCGGGGCACCCACCTGGTGCTGCGCAGCGGCGTGCTGCCGGGCATGACCACGGCCCTCACGGCACCGGTGCCGGGCAGCAGCAACCGGTTCGTCCTGGTCCTGCCCCAGCCCGACGGGACCGTCTATGTCGGCCTCACCGACGAGCCGCTCGAGGGTCCGGTGCCGGACGTGCCCGAACCCAGCGAGGCCGAGATCGGCTTCCTGCTCGACGTCGCCGGGGCGGTGCTGGCGCGGCCGCTGCGACGCAACGACGTGGTGGGGGCCTTCGCTGGTCTGCGGCCGCTGCTGGACTCCGACGGGGACGGCGACGCGTCGACGGCCGACCTCTCCCGCCGGCACGCGGTGGTCCCCGACGCGACCGGGACGGTGACCGTCGTCGGCGGCAAGCTCACGACCTACCGCCGGATGGCGCAGGACGCGCTCGACGCGGCCCTGGATGTGGCCGGCCTCGACGTCGGGCGCTGCCGCACGGCCCGGCTGCCGCTCGCCGGCGCCGCGGACCGCGGCACGCTGGCCACGCTGGAGCTGCCTGCGCGGCTCGTCCGCCGGTACGGCACGGACGCGCGGCTGGTCCTCGACGACGCCCGGGCCGTCACCGGGTTGTCCGAGGACGAGCTCCTCGCCCCGATCGCCCCCGGGGTCCCGACGGTGCTGGCCGAGCTGGTCTTCGGGGTGACCCACGAGGGGGCCCACGACGCCGGGGACCTCGTGGACCGGCGTACCCGGGTGGGCCTGGTGCCCGCGGACCGCGAGCTCGCCGTACCCGCCGCGGAGCGGGCGCTCGACCTGACCGCCTCCCCCGTCGGATGTCATACGCCCGGCGCGTGATGCCCCTCGGGGCGCATGACGTCCTCGTGGACCGTCATCCGTGTCGGAGGTGATGGCGGCTGAGACGTATGACGTCCCGAGGGGCGGCAGGCCGAGGCTCAGCCGGCGGGGCGGAGACCCGGGCACCCCCGGTCGGCGAGTGCCTGCTCGATCTGGGCGAAGAACTCGTCCGGCGCCACCCGCAGCCCCAGCAGCGGCAGCCGCAGCACCACCTCACGCTGCAGCGACACGTCGTTCTGGCGGAGCGCGTCGCCCACGACCTGGGTGGCCCACGAGTGGTGGATCCCGTCGACCTCGACGACGACGCCCCACTCCTCCCAGACCAGGTCGAGGTAGTAGGTGCCGTTGCGGCCGCGTCGGACGACCTGTCTGGTCGGCTCCGGCAACCCGCGACGCCGGCACTCCCGGGCGACCTCGAGCTCTCCGAGGGACCGCACGCCCCCGAGCAGGTCGAGCACCACGTGGTGCAGGAGGGTACGACGCTTGTCGCGCCTGACCCTGAGCATCTCGGTGGCCAGTCGTTCGGCCGTGGTGAGTCGTTGCTGGACGACCAGGGTCAGGACGTAGCTCGCCTGCTTGTCGGTGAGCGCCCACAGCGCCGCTCGGACCGCCGCGACCTCCACCCGGGTCCTCGGGATGCCGCTGCCGGGGTGCAGGTCGTCGGGGTCCCAGCGCCTCGTCTGGCGGATGTCGACACCGACGTCGCACGCGGGCAGGTGGCGGATCCGGGCGCCTCGGGGCACCGAGACGCGGATCGCCCGTGGTCGGTAGTGCTCGAGACCCGCGGCCACCAGGGCGGACTCACCGTCGAGGAACGCGCGCGGACCGCCCTCGAAGACCGCGGCCCACCACTGCGACTCCTCACGGAGCGGTCCGGTGTGCACGCACACCGACTCGCGCCCCACCGGCTGCCACCGTCGGGCCGCGATGTTGGCGGCCACCTCCGCGCCGGTGATCCCCATCTCCGCCAGCTGGTCCCGCGAGACCACGCCGGCCTGGGTCTCGGCGCGGGCCACGACCCGGGCCCGCCGGCGGCGCCGTCGCGCCGCGGGTGTCATGTCCTGGTGGTGCCGGGTCCCCGTCATGGAGACATCGTGGGCGGCCCGGCGCCCGCCGGCGACCGGGGAACGACCGGCTGTGGACGGCCGGGGCGCCGCTCGACCCCGCCCCCCGGTGGGACGTCATACGTCTCGGGCGTGATCACGCTCCGGGCGTATGACGCCCGGCCGGGACGTCATACGCTCCGCACCCGATGGCCCCGGCGACGTATGACGTCCGCCCGGCAGGGGCAGGCGGTCACGGGCCGGAGTCGCGCCACTTCCGCTCGAACGGCAGCCGCCAGGTGTGCGGGGCGATCAGCTGGTGGATCCGGGTCGGACCCCAGGTCCCGGGTTCGTACGGGCGCACCGGGGGCGGGTCGTCCAGCAGCGGTGTCGACACCTCCCACAGCCGCTCGACGCCCTGGGCCGTCGTGAACAGCGTGTGGTCCCCGTTCACCGCGTCGAGGATCAGCCGCTCG
Source organism: uncultured Nocardioides sp. (assembly GCA_964600305.1). Lineage (GTDB taxonomy): Bacteria > Actinomycetota > Actinomycetes > Propionibacteriales > Nocardioidaceae > Nocardioides. The sequence goes on from CAZRKV010000092.1 coordinate 9,985, forward strand.
TAGGCCTCGAGCACCGACCCGACCCACTGGTGGTCGCTCATCGAGAACTGCATCGACAGCTTGTCCAGCCGGAACCCCGGCCCCGGCCGCTTGCCGTAGAACGACAGCGAGAGGCGGGACTCGTCGGCGAGGTCGAAGGTGAGGTGGTCCGGACC
>CAZRKV010000093.1:0-9820 GCA_964600305.1 uncultured Nocardioides sp.
GTCGACGTCGTCGCCCTGCGGGTGGCCGAGCTCGCGCACCGCCTGGTGCAAGGCGCTGGACAGCGGTCGGCGCAGCCCCATGTCCGGCCGGGCCTCGAGCTTGCCGGTCCCCCACCGACGGCGTACGGCGGCCGAGCGCAGCGCGTTGAGCAGCACCGTCTTGCCCACGCCGCGCAGGCCGGTGAGCACCAAGGAGCGCTCGGGGCGCCCGCGGGCCACCCGCTCCAGCACCACGTCGAAGGCGCGCAGCTGCTCGTCACGGCCGGCGAGCTCGGGGGGTCGCTGCCCCGCGCCCGGGGCGTACGGGTTCCGGATCGGGTCCACGATCGGACCGTATCCGCTCATCTAGGCCCGGGGCTAGATTTGACTAGCAAGTCCGATCGCCGCGTGTCACGGGGCGCGGTCGTGGGTACGGGCCGCCCATGAGCGCACTGCAGATCGCGTGGGGCGTCGCCCTCATCGTCACCGTGGGTGCGCTCCCCGTCGGGGCCTTCCGGATGCTGGCCTACCGGACCGAGCCGGACTGGCACACCCGCACGATGGGCGTCGCCGCGAGGTTCGCCCTCGGCCTGGGCCTCCTCGCCCTCGTCTGCCTGGTGGTGCTGAGCTTCCTCGTGTTCGGCTGAACCCGCCGTACACTCTCCTGCGTGCCCGAGCTGCCCGAGGTGGAAGCACTGGCCCAGGACCTCCGGGGCCGGCTGGACGGGCGCGCGATCGTCCGGGTGGACCTGGCCGCGTTCAACGCGCTGAAGACCTACGACCCGCCGGTGTCCGCGCTCGAGGGGACGTTCGTGGAGGGGGTCGACCGCCACGGCAAGTTCCTCGACATCAGCTCCGGCGGGCTGCACCTCGTCCTCCACCTCGCCCGGGCGGGGTGGGTGCGGTGGCGCGAGGAGGTCCCGAAGCTGCCGCCGAAGCCCGGTCGCCGATCCACGATCGCCGCCCGCGTCGTCCTGGACGACGGGTCCGGCCTCGACATCACCGAGGCCGGCACCCGGAAGAGCCTGGCGATGTACGTCGTCCACGCACCCACCGACGTCGAGGGCATCGCCCGGCTGGGGCCGGACCCGCTCGCCGAGGAGTTCACCGTCGACGCGCTGGCCGGGATCCTGGCCGACGCGGGGCGGAGCCAGGTCAAGGGGGTACTGCGCCACCAGGGGACCATCGCGGGCATCGGCAACGCCTACTCCGACGAGATCCTCCACGCCGCGGGGATGTCCCCGTTCAAGGCCGCCAGCAGTCTCGACGCCGACGACGTGCAGGTGCTCCACGACGCCGTCCGCTCGGTGCTCGGCGACGCCGTGGAGCGCTCGCGCGGTCTCGCCGCCAGCGAGCTGAAGGGTGAGAAGAGGTCCAGCATGCGGGTGCACGGACGCACCGGCGAGGCGTGCCCGGTCTGCGGGGACACGGTCCGCGAGGTGTCGTTCGCCGACTCGGCCCTGCAGTACTGCCCCACGTGCCAGACGGGCGGCAAGCCGCTCGCCGACCGGCGTACCTCGAAGTTCCTGAAGTAGCCGAACACCACGCAGGTCCTCGCGCTCGAGAACCTGCGTGATGTTCGGACGCGACCCTCCGGGACCGGCGTGGCAGGCTGGGGCCGTGCAGATCGCCAGCGTCGCCGTGTCCGGGGTGCCCGACCCGCTGCCCGAGGGCCTGCCCGTCCTCGACGTGCGCGAACCGCACGAATGGGAGCACGGACACATCCCCGGTGCCCTGCACATCCCGATGGGCGAGCTCCCCGAGCGCCTCGACGAGGTGCCCACCGACCAGACCCTCGTGGTCTGCAAGGTCGGCGCCCGGTCGATGCAGGCGGTCCAGTGGCTGACGATGCACGGCCGCGAGGTGGTCAACCTCTCCGGCGGGATGCTCGACTGGGAGGCGGCCGGTCGGCCGATGGTGAGCCAGAACGGCGACGCCCCCCGCGTCGTGTGACCGTGGGGCCGACTCGGCGGGGCCGTAGGGCCCGACTCGGCGGGGCCGAAGGGCCGACTCGGCGGGTCACCAGGCCGGGGGTGGGAGCTCCAGGGCCGCGGGCAGGCGCGCGAGGTAGGTGCCGCGGGGCACCTCCACGACGCCCAGGCTCGCCAGGTGGGGGGTGCGCCACTGCACGTCCAGCAGCCGCCGGTCGGCGTGCTCGTCGCGCAGCCGCTCCACCAGCCCGACCAGGGCCACCTTGGAGGCGTCCCGGACCCGGTGGAACATCGACTCCCCCGCGAACAGCCCGCCGATCGAGACGCCGTACAGTCCGCCGGCCAGCTCTCCGTCGCGCCACGCCTCCACCGAGTGCGCCCACCCCAGCTCGTGCAGGCGGGTGTAGGCCGCCGCGACCCGGTCGTCGATCCAGCCCGACTCCCGCCGTGGGTCCGCGCACCCGGCGATCACCTCGGTGAAGGCGGTGTCCACCCGGACCTCGAAGTCACGCAGCGACCGGCGCAGCGACCGGGAGACCCGCAGCCCCGACAGCGGCAGCACCCCGCGGCGTACCGGGCTGAACCAGAGCACCTCCCCCTCGGGGCCGGGCATCGGGAAGACCCCGCTGCGGTACGCCGCCAGGAGGGTCGCCGGCTCCAGGTCGGCCCCCATCGCCACCAGGTCCTCGCGGGCGGCCGCCGGCGACTCCAGGGCGGCCTGGAAGTCCCACGGGGAGTCGGGGAGGTCGACGGGCACGGATCCAATCTAGGAGGTGGGGCCACCTCCGTAGGATCGACGCGTCGAGACACCGAGGAGGACGCATGGGCGCTGCCCGCAACCTGTCGCGCACCGTGGGCCGCAAGCTGGCGCCCCGGGTGGTGGACGCGGCACCCCAGGCCAGCCGGGGGTTCGTGCGCGAGGCGCTGCGCCGCGCCATCGACGGCGTCGGCCCGTTCCCGGGGGCGGCCGCGGCCGCGGACGCCCAGCTCGCCGAGCAGGGCGGTGACGTCGACCGCGGGGTCCACGAGGTGATCGAGAACCACATCCGGTACGCCGGCGCGCAGGGCTTCCTGACCAACATCGGCGGCCTGGTCACCATGACCGTCACCGTCCCCGCGAACATCACCGGCCTCGCGCTGATCCAGTGCCGGATGGTCGCCGGGATCGCGCACCTGCGCGGCTACGACCTCGCCGACGAGCGCACCCGCAACGCGATCCTCGCCTGCCTGCTCGGGGAGGAGGAGGTGGCCCGGCTGGTGAAGCGGAAGAAGCTGCCCGCCCCGCCGATGGCGCTCGCCACCGCCCCGAGCGTCGACCCCGAGCTGTCCGGTCGGATCGCCGGCGAGGTGGCCTCCGACATGGTCGCGCGGATCACCGGCACGCGGATGGCCACCACGATCGGCCGGCGGGTCCCGGTCGTGGGCGGGGTGATCGGGCTGAGCGCCGACGCCTACACCACCTGGCGCCTGGGCCGCTACGCCGACCGGGAGTTCCTGCCCCGCAACCGCCGGTAGGCGCCGAGCACCGCCCGGCCCGGTCCGCTGCCCTCCAGCTGCAGCACCACCCGCCGGCGGAGCCGGTACGTCGGCCGCAGGTAGGACCGCTCGAGGGCGGCGCGCGTCTCGTGCAGGTCCCGCTCGAGGTCTGCCTCGCGGTGGCGCAGGCGCGCGTTGTCCTCCAGGAGGACGGCGATCGCGTCCACCCCGGCCCGGGCCACGTGCCGGGGCCGCGGGTGGTCCGGATCCGCGACCGGCTCCTCGGGCGGGGTGCCGAGCAGGTCGTCGAGGTCCCCGACGACGTCGTACCCACGGCTGCGGAGCTCGGCCACCCAGCGCGCCGACTGCTCCATCGCCCAGTCGGTGGCCGCCGGCGGCAGGGCCAGTCGCGGGGAGCCGGTGCGCCGGGACAGGGTGCGGTGGGCCAGCAGCTCACGCACCAGGGGCCGGTAGTCGGCCGGGGGCAGCACCCGCTTGACCCGCCGGTTGATCCTCCGCACCAGGGCGGTCTCCGCGGCCCCGAGGGAGGGGTTGGACCGGTCGGCGTGCAGGTCCAGGTCCAGCCCGCCGAGCCCGAAGGCCTCCTCGAACCGGCGCCACAGCAGGCCGCTCGGGGAGCCCGCCGGGGGCACGGTCACCACGTGCACCCGCTCGGGCGGCAGGTCGTCGCCCCAGCGAGCGAGGATCTGCGGGACCTCCTGGACGGTCCAGAACCAGCTGGCGATCCGGCCGGTGCGCCGGGGGTCGCGGATCTCCGCGAGGAAGTCCGCGTAGCTGATCACCGCACGGTGCTTGACGTTCTCCTGCCACTCCGCCGGGACCTGCCGCACCAGGTCCCGGGCCGACACCACCAGGTGCACCTCCGGAGGAGGCCCCTCGCCGGCGAGCGTGGTGAGCGCGCGGCGCACCTGCGCCCGCGAGGCGTTGGCCAGGATCTCGTGGCTGATGATCGCGGTGCCGTCCCACTCCCGCGTCGCCGCGGCCAGGGACTCCCAGGCACCGACGGCCTCCCGCTCCAGGCCGCCCCACGGCAGCCGCATCAGGTCCAGGGCCGCCAGGAAGTGGGCGTCGAACCGGTCCGCGGGGTAGAGCACCCCGGCCTCGGCGAGCCGCTCCCGGTTGCGGAAGAGCACATCCTGCAGGTACGACGTCCCGGTCTTGGGGGTGCCCACGTGCAGCAGGATCCGGCGGGCCATCACGCCCCTCCCCCGGCCGGGTCCAGCCGCAGCAGCAACCGGGTCGCCACGTCGAGGAGGTCCCGCGGCTCCCGGGACCCGTCGGGTCCCTGCGGCCCGGGCAGGAGGAGGTCGGGGTCCCCCAGCACGGGCACGCCGCCGGAGCGGAGGTCCGCGCGCACGCGCTCCGCCTGCGCGGCGAGCCACGCCCGGTGCGGGTCGGGCACGCGGACGCGGCCCGGCGCGAGCCCGGTGAGCTGCGGCCACAGCTGCTCCTCGACCAGCCGGCGCCGCTGCTCAGGCTGGACCATCACCCCCAGCACCCGGGCGACCCGGCGGGCCAGCTCGGTGCCGGTGGCGTCGACCCCGGCGGGCGGCGACGGGAGGCGGCGTACGCCGAGGAGCCGGGGCAAGCGGGAGGTGTCCAGCACCACACGGACCCGCTCGGGGCCGACCCGCTCCTCCCAGGTGCGGGCGACGCGCGCCAGGTCCACCCGCGGCGGGAGCTCGTCGGCCGCCCGCAACCGGTCGAGCCAGACCGGCCAGGAGGCGATGCCCTGCTCGGCGACCCGGGTGCGGTGCACGTGGGCGAGCATCGTCTCGAGGTCGGTGCCCACCACCAGCACGAGGGGGTGGCGTCCCCCGGGGGGCCGGCCCCGGGCGCGCAGGTAGGCCCGCCACGCGTCGGCCAGGGTGGGGTCGCCCACGAGGCGGTAGCGCACCCGCCACGGACGGGCCCGGGGCTCCCCGGGCCGGCGCGCAGGCCGGTCGAGGAGGAGGTCTGCGAGGACCCCGACCGCGACCCGCACCAGCTCCTCCTCCGGGAGGTCGCCGGGTCCGACCGGGTCGGTCCCGAGGAGGGCCCGGTCCGGCATCCCCCGGCCGGTGGCGCCGGCCTCCAGGACGGCCCGGGCGAGGGCCGGGGAGGGGTGGCCGCGAAGGTTGGTGCGGCGCAGGAGCTCCAGCTGCTGGGCCCCCGGCACCCCCATGTCAGTAGCTGGGTCGGTGGCCGCGCCGGTCGCCGCGGGCTCTCCGCGCCACTCCGGCCAGGGGGTGGTGCCGCCGGCCCGCAGGTGGTCCACCCACGTGCGCGCACGGCGGGCGTCGTCGGCGGCGCCCCTCACGAGTCGCGGAGCTTCCGTACGTTGGTGCGCACCCGCCGACCGAGCGTCCGGTCGGGGTCCTCGCGGCGCGCGGCCTCGCGGGTCATCGCCTCCAGCGCGTCCATCGCCACCCCGAGGAGCCGGCCCTTGCGCACCCGGTCGGGGTCCACCCAGCGGGCGTCGGGGTCGGGGCGCTGCACCCGGAGGTCGTCGACGGAGCCGACCACGTCCACCCCGCTGCCCTCGATCCAGTCGACCCAGACCGAGGTCTGCTCCTCGATCCAGTCGTAGCGGTCCGGCGGGACACGGACTGGCGGACCGCCGGACCCGGCAAGCTCCTCGTGGCCCAGCATCTCCCGCACCAGCTGGTCGAACTGGGCCTCCCGGCGGGTCTGGCGACCCATCCGCCGGTTCAGCCGCCGCAGCAGCTGGGTCTCGTGGATGCCCAGCGAGGTGTTCGCGCGCTCGCTGTCCAGCGGCGCCCAGGCGGGGTCGATCCCCACGACGGTGCAGAACCGGTGCCAGAGGTCGTCGCCGTGGCGGGCCGTGCCGGGCGGGGGCACCGTGACGACGTGGACGCGCTCGGGGGGCAGGTTCGCCGACCACCGGCCGAGGACCCGGGGCAGGTCGAAGGCCCGGTAGAACCACGCCCGCTCCTGCTCGACGGCGTCGAGGAAGCGGCGGAAGCTCCACTTCCGCCCCTGCTTGATCGACTCCTGCCAGGCGGCGGGGAGCTGGCGGGCCAGGTCCCGGACGGTGTAGACGACGTGCACCTCGGCGTCGGAGAGGTCGTTCATCACCCGGGAGACCACTTCGCGTGGGGCGGGCGCGAGGATCTCGTGACTGATGATCGTGGTCCCCCTGGCGCGGCGTACCCGACGCACCATCGCGTCCCAGGCGCCCTCGGCGTGGCCGGGTTCGCCGCCCCAGTCCTGGCCGAGGACGTCGAGGGCGGCCCGGAAGTGGAAGAGGTCGGCGTCGGTGAGCCGGTTGCGGGTCGGGAAGTGCACGCCGTGCTCGGCCAGGGAGGCGGCGTTGCGCATCAGCCGGTCCTGGAGGTACGTCGTCCCCGTCTTCGGGGCCCCGATGTGCAGGTGGACGACGCGACTCATGCGGTGGATTGTGCCTGATGCGTGAGAGCCCGGAGCGCAGCGGAGGGGTCGAACTGCGAAGGCACCATCGAACTCCGGGCCTGATGCGTGAGAATCCCGAACACGGCCGAGGGGTCGAACCGCGAAGGCACCACCAAACCCCGCGCCTGATGCGTCAGAGCCCGGAGCACAACGTAGGGGTCGAACCGCGACAGCGCCATCGAACTGCGGAGCAGTGGCGGGATCACGCGAGCGCCTGGACGACCCGCGAGGGACTGGGACGCCCCAGCTGCCGGGCCATCCAGGTGCTGGTGGCGACCAGCCGGTCCAGGTCCAGCCCGCTGTCGATGCCGAGCCCGTCGAGCATCCAGACCAGGTCCTCGGTCGCGAGGTTGCCGGTGGCGGACTCGGCGTAGGGGCAGCCGCCGAGGCCACCGGCGCTGGCGTCGAAGGTCGTGACGCCGGCCTGGAGGGCGGCGTAGGAGTTGGCCAGTGCCTGGCCGTAGGTGTCGTGGAAGTGCACGGCCAGCCGGCCCACGTCCACCCCCGCGGCGGCGAACGCCTCGACCAGGCCCCCCACCTGGCCGGCAGTGCCGACGCCGATGGTGTCGCCGAGGCTGAGCTGCCAGCAGCCCAGGTCGAGGAGGCGCCGCCCCACGTCGACGACCTGGTCCACCGGGACCGTGCCCTCCCAGGGGTCGCCGAAGCACATGGAGACGTAGGCCCGCACCTGCAGGCCGTGGTCGAGCGCGCGGCGTACCGTCGGCTCGAACATCTCGAACTGCCCCTCCAGGCTGCGGTTGAGGTTGCGCTGCGCGAAGGTCTCGGTGGCGGAGCCGAAGATCGCGACGTGCTCGCACCCGAGCTCCAGGGCCCGGTCGAGGCCCCGCTCGTTGGGCACCAGCACCGGCATCCGACGGCCCTCCTCGCCGAGCATCCCGAGCAGCTCGGCGGCGTCGGCGAGCTGGGGCACCCACCGGGGGTGGACGAAGCTGGTCGCCTCGATCACCCGGCTCCCGGCGTCGGCGAGGCGCCGGATGAACTCCGCCTTGGTCTCGACCGGCACCACGGCGGACTCGTTCTGCAGCCCGTCCCGCGGCCCGACCTCCCAGACGGTCACTCGTTCGGGCAGCACCTGATCCACCTCACTCCTCCGGCTCGACGACGAACAGCCGGACCCCGAGCGCGACCTGGTCGCCGACGTCGGCACCGACGTGCGCCACGGCCCCGTCGAAGGGTGCGGTGAGCGCGAGCTCCATCTTCATCGCCTCCATCATGCCCAGCGGTTGGCCCTCGGTCACCCGGTCGCCGGGCGCGACGTGCACCGCGAGCAGCGTGCCGGGCATGGGCGCGAGCACCGTGCCGTCACCGGTGGCCGCGTCGTCCCCGGCCGCGCGGTCCGGACGCGCGAAGACGTGGCGGTGGCCGCGGTGCACGACCTCGATCCGGGCGGGGCGCAGCGCGACCACGGCCTCGTGGCGTCGGCCCGCCACGGCCGCCACCAGGCGTACGGCGTCCACGCCGACCCCGTGGAGGGTCTCGCTGGTCAGGGTGACGACCTCGACCGGGCCGGCCCCGCCGGCCTCCCGGTCCGCGCGCTCCCAGGAGACCCGGGACCCGTCGTCGGTCGGCTCGATGCGCACGACCCGCCGCTCGCCGGCCACGTCGACCTCGACGAGGTCCGGTCCCGGTGGTCCGGAGAGCCGCCACCCGTCCGGGGTGAACGGGTCACCCTCGGGCGCGTCCGCAACCAGGGTCTCGGCGTGCACCCGGGCCGCGAGCGCCAGGGCGACGTCGGGGTCGGGGGCCGGCAACCGGTTGCGGTCCAGCCAGGCGGTGTCGATGGTGGCGTCGCGGAACTCGTCGCTGGCCACCAGTGCCCGCAGGAACCCGGTGTTGGTGGTCAGCCCGAGCACCGCGGTGTCGTCCAGGGCCGCGACCAGGCCGCGCCGGGCGGCCTCTCGGTCCGGTCCGTGCACGATCACCTTGCCCAGCATCGGGTCGTAGGCGGTGCTCACCTCCTGGCCGGCCTCCAGCGCCTCGTCGACGCGCGCCCCGGGCGGCCAGGCGACCAGGGTGGCGGTGCCGGCCTGCGGGAGGAAGTCGTGCCAGGGGTCCTCGGCGTACACCCGGACCTCGATGGCGTGCCCGGACACCGGCGGCCCCGAGGCCACCGAGAGCTCCTCACCGGCCGCGATCCGCAGCTGCTCGGCCACCAGGTCGACCCCGCAGATCGCCTCGGTCACGGGGTGCTCGACCTGCAGCCGGGTGTTCATCTCCAGGAAGTAGGCCTCCCCGGTGTCCTCGTCCAGCAGGAACTCCACCGTGCCGGCGCCGGTGTAGCCGACCTCGCGGGCCAGCGCGACCGCCGCGGACGTGACCCGCTCCCGGGCGGCCGCGTCCAGGGTCGGGGCCGGCGCCTCCTCGACCACCTTCTGGTGCCGGCGCTGCACCGAGCAGTCCCGCTCGTGCAGGTGTGCGACGTGGCCGTGGGTGTCGGCGAGCACCTGGACCTCGATGTGGCGCCCGCGCTCGACGTACTTCTCGACCAGCACGGTGTCGTCCCCGAAGGCCGACATCGACTCGCGCCGGGCCGCGGCCACGGCGTCGTCGTGCTCCTGGGGGGTGCGCACGATCCGCATCCCCTTGCCGCCGCCACCCGCGGCGGCCTTGACCAGGATCGGGTACGGCGCGTCCTCGCCGGTCGGCACGACCGGGACCCCCGCGGCGACGGCGATCTCGCGGGCGGCGTCCTTGCGGCCCATCTGCGCCAGCACCGCGGCGGTGGGGCCGACGAAGGAGAGGCCGGCGTCGGCGACCGCGCGGGCGAAGTCGGGGTTCTCCGACAGGAAGCCGTAGCCGGGGTGGACCGCCTGCGCCCCGGTGGTGCGGGCCGCGTCGACGACGGCGGCGACGTCGAGGTAGCCGGCCACCCGGACGGCGTCGTCGGCCTCGCGGACGTGCCGGGCGTGCCGGTCGGCGTCGGTGACCACGGCCACGGTGCGCACACCCAGGTCGCGGCAGGTGCGCATCACCCGGAGCGC
>CAZRKV010000094.1:0-9816 GCA_964600305.1 uncultured Nocardioides sp.
TGGTGCCGGTGGTCTTCCTCGTCCTTCCGGTGACCGTCCTCTTCGCCTTCTACCCCGGCGTGGTGGGGCTGAGCCTCACGACGCCCTGATCGTCCGGCCGCGGGGTCGGTGGAAGGAAGAAGGAGACGATGGATCAGTTCTCGGGACACCTGCTCCGGCTCGTGCTCGTCCTGCGCGGTGCCCTCCCGGACCGCCGTGACGAGCGCGGTGACGTGCCGGGGTGGGTGCTGATCACCGTGATGACGGCGGGGCTGGTGGGGGCCATCTGGGCGATCGCCGGGCCCCAGCTGCAGGGGATGCTCACCGACGCGCTCGGCAGTGTCCGCGGGTAGCCCGCGTCGGAGCCAGGGCGGGTCGGCCGTGGTGGACTTCGTGCTGCTGACGGTCGTGATCGTGCCGATCGTGCTCGGCATCGTCCACGTGGGGCTGGTCCTGCACGTGCGCAACACGCTCGTCTCGGCCGCGACCGAGGGCGCCCGGTACGCCGCCACCCAGGACCGCGGACCGGCCGACGGTGCGGCGCGTGCTCGCCGGGAGGTGTCCGGCGCGCTCGCGGCACGCTTCGCGGGCGACGTGCGCGCCACCCCGACGACGGTCGAGGGAGCCGCGGGCGTGGAGGTCACCATCCGGGCCACGGTGCCGCCCCTGGGCCTGTGGGGCCCGCCCACGCCGCTGTCGGCCTCGGGCCACGCCATCCAGGAGCCCGGGTGAGCCGCGGGCGGCGTCCTCCTCGGTCTCGTGACCAGCGCGGCACGATGCTGGTGGAGTTCACCTGGCTGGCGATCCTGCTCCTGATCCCACTCGTCTACATCATGATCTCGGTCTTCGAGGTGCAGCGTGGTGCGTTCGCGGTCACCGCAGCCGCCCGGTCGGCAGGTCGGGCGTACGCGATCGCCCCCACCATGGAGGCGGGCCAGGCCCGCGCCGGAGCGGCGATCCGGGTGGCGCTGCGCGACCAGGGCCTGCCGCCCGAGGACTACACGCTTCGGGTGGACTGTGCTCCGGACCCGTCCGCCTGCCTGGCCCCGGGATCGACGATCTCGGTGACCGTGACCTCGCAGGTCGCGCTGCCGCTGGTCCCGTCGGTGCTCGGCGGTGGTACGCCGACCTTCCGGGTCGAGGCCACGCATGCCGCCCCACGCGGCCGGTACCGGAGCAACTGATGCGGAGCCGGGCCGAGGCGGGGCAGACCTCGATGTTCATCGTCGGGCTGGCCGTGGTGCTGGCCGGGCTGGTGGCGGTGGTGGTGGACGCGTCGGCGGCGTACCTGCAGCGGCAGGGGCTGGCCAACCTGGCCGACGGTGCGGCCCTGTTCGCGGCCGAGGGCGGTGCCGAGGGGGACCGGGTCTACACCGACGGCCTCGCGGTGGGCGAGCCGTTGGGGCTCGACGACGCCTCGGCCGACGCCGCGGCCACGTCGTACCTGCGCGGCTCGGGCGCCTGGGACTCCTACCCCGGGCTGCGGGCCGACGTACGTGTGGCCGACGGGCGGGTGGTGGTGCGGCTGCGGGCCCCGCTGGACCTCCCGCTCGGGGTCCCGGGGATCGGCGACACCGCCCCCGTCGGCGCCACGGGCTCGGCGGTCGTCCGCGTCCTGCCGTGAGGTCGTTGCCGAACGGCGGGCCGGTCCGTAGCGTGACCGCCGTCACGTCGAGAGGGAGGGGGCCGTTCCGTTGTCGGAGTCGCTTCCCCTGCGGGTCGGGGTCGACATCGGGGGCACGTTCACCGACCTGTGCCTGCTCGGCGAGCGGGGCATCGTCGCGGTCGGCAAGGCCCTCACCACCCACGACGAACCCGCCCGGGCCGTCGAGCAGGTCCTCCGCGACACCCTGCAGCGGTACGCCGTCGACCCGGCCGACGTGGGCGCCGTCATCCACGGCACCACCCTGGTGACCAACGCCCTGATCGAGCGGCGCGGAGCCCGGACCGCCCTCCTCACGACCGCGGGCTTCCGCGACGTCCTGGAGATGGCCCGGGAGCACCGCTACGAGCTCTACGACCTGGCGATCGAGCTGCCCCGCCCGCTCGTCCCACGCCACCTGCGCCACGAGGTGGCGGAACGGACCCTGGCCGACGGGACCGTGCGGACCGAGGTGGACACCCGGCAGGTCCGCCGGCTGGCCCGCGAGCTCGCCGACCACGGCGTCGAGGCGGTCGCCGTCTGCTTCCTGCACAGCCACGTCGACGGCGCGAACGAGCAGGCCGCCCGCGCCGCGATCGCCGAGGCGGCCCCGGAGCTGAGGGTGGCGCTCTCCAGCGAGGTCAACCCGGAGATCCGCGAGTACGAACGCAGCTCCACGACCGTGGCCAACGTCTACGTCCAGGCGATCGTGGAGGGCTACCTCGACGACCTGCGGCGACGCCTCGCCGGGATCGGCCTCCCGCAGGAGCCGCTCATCATGCTGTCCAACGGCGGCGTCGCCACGGTCGAGGTGGCCAGCCGCCACCCCATCCGGATGCTCGAGTCCGGACCGGCCGGGGGCGCCCTCGGGGCGGTGACCTTCGGGGCCGCCCGGGCGCTGCCGGACCTGATGGCCTTCGACATGGGAGGGACCACCGCGAAGCTCTGCGTCATCGAGGACGGCCGGCCCCTGGTGACCCACACCTTCGAGGTCAACCGCCTCTACCGGATGCGCCCGGGGTCGGGGCTGCCGGTGCGGGCCCCGGTCATCGACATGATCGAGATCGGGGCCGGGGGCGGCTCGATCGCCCGGGTCGACGCGCTCGGCCTGGTGACCGTCGGCCCGGAGTCGGCCGGGTCCGAGCCCGGCCCCGTCTGCTACGGCCGGGGCGGCGCCCGGTGCACGGTCACCGACGCCGACCTGGTGCTCGGCTACCTCGCTCCCGACAGCTTCCTCGGCGGCGCGATGAAGCTCGACCTCGAGGCGGCCCGGAAGGCGATCAGGGAGCAGGTCGCGGAACCGATGGGCATTCCCGTCGAGGAGGCCGCGTGGGGCATCCACGCGACCGTGAACGAGGCCATGGCCAACGCCGCACGGGTCCACGCCGTGGAGCGGGGCCAGGACGTCGAGCGGCTCCCGCTGTTCGCCTCCGGCGGCAACGGTCCGCTGCACGGCCCGGGGCTGGCCCGGGCCCTCGGGTCGCCGAGCGTGCTGGTGCCACCGGCGGCCGGGGTGCTGAGTGCGCTCGGCTTCCACTCCGCGCCCCTGAGCATCGACCTGGTGCGGTCGGCCCACGCCGAGCTCGACACGCTTCCCGAGGACACCGCGCTGGACCGCCTCGAGGAGCTGCGTCGCGAGGGGGAGGAGGTCCTGGTCCGCTCCGGCGTGGCCCACGACCAGGTCATGCACGAGCACACCTGCGACATGCGGTTCGTCGGCCAGGGCGCCGAGGTCGAGGTGTCGGTGCCCGGCACGGGCCCCGACTGGAACGACCGGGCACGCGAGGCGTTCCTCACCACCTACGAGCAGCGCTTCGGCGCGGCGGCCCCTCGCGAGGTCGGCGTCGAGGTCCTGACCTGGCGGGTCAGCTCGCGGGGCCCCGACCCACAGGCGCACCTGCGGTTCGCCGAGCCCGAGGCCGGGGACGGCTCGCTCACCGGGATCCGCCAGGTCTGGTTCCCCGACACCGGGTTCGCCCCGGCGGAGGTCCACGACCGCTACCGGCTCCGGCCCCGGGATGTCCTGGCCGGGCCGGCGGTGGTCGAGGAGCGCGAGTCGACCCTCGTCGTACCACCGGGGGCGCGCTGCCGCGTCGGTGAGGACGGCACGATCCTGCTCGAGCTCGCCCCGGAGGACGCCCGATGACGACCCCCGACCCGATCACCGTGGGCCTGGTGGCCAGTCGCCTGCACAGCATCCTCGAGGAGCAGCAGACCGCCCTGGTCAGCACCGCCTTCAGCCCGGTGGTGCGCGAGTCGCTCGACCTCGCGTGCTCCGTCTTCGACTCCCGCGGGGAGATGATCGGCCAGTCCACCGGCGGGACGCCGGGCCACATCAACGCGATGGCCACCGGGATGCACCACATCGTGAGCCGCTACCCGTCCGGGGCCGTGGCCGACGGGGACGTCCTCATCACCAACGACCCCTGGCTGACGTCCGGCCAGATCAACGACCTGACCGTCGCCACGCCCGTCCACCGCGACGGGACGCTGGTCGCGTGGTTCGCGAGCTGCTGCCACTCTCCCGACATCGGCGGGCGGATCCTCTCGGCCGCGGCGACCGAGGTGTTCGAGGAGGGGCTGCGCGTCCCGGTCCTGCGGCTCCGCACCGCCGAGGGCCCCGACGAGACCCTCGAGGAGCTGATCCGGGCCAACGTCCGGACCCCGGACGAGACGATGGGCGACATCTACGCGCAGGTGGCGGCCAACCACGTCGGGGCCCGGGCCCTGACCCGGATGATGGACGAGCTCGGCCTGGACACCATCGACCCGGTCGCTGCCGAGATCATGCGCCGTTCCGAGGTCGCCCTCCGGTCGGCGCTGGACCGGCTCCCCGACGGCACCCACGAGGCCACCCTGCACACGGACGGCTTCGAGGACGAGGAGCTCACCCTCGCGGTGCGGGTCACGATCGAGGGGGACCGGATCCTCGTCGACCACACCGGCTCGTCGGACCAGTCGCGGCACGGCGTCAACGTCGTCCTCAACTACACCCGCGCCTACACCTCCTTCGCCGTGAAGGCGGCGCTCGCGCCCGACGTACCCCACAACGCGGGGTCCTTCCGGCCGGTCGAGGTGACCGCGCCGCGCGGGTCGGTGCTCAACTGCGTGGACCCGGCCCCGGTGGCCTCCCGCCACCTCGTCGGCCACTTCCTGCCCTCGCTGTTCTTCGAGGCCCTGCGCCCGGCCATGGGCGGCAGGCTCCCGGCGGCCAGCGCCGACGCGCTGTGGATGACCGTGTGGCGCGGGGCCGACATGGGGGAGGAGGCCCCCTTCACGCTCACGACGTTCGGTGCCGGCGGGTCCGGGGCCCGGCACGACAAGGACGGCCTGCCGACCACCGGCTTCCCGACGGGGGTGCGGGCGGCCCCGACCGAGGTGGTCGAGACCCTGACGCCGTTGGTGCAGCACCGGCGCGAGCTGCGGCCGGACTCGGGCGGGGCCGGCACGCACCGCGGGGGGCTCGGTCAGGTCGTGGAGGTCGGCCGCACCGGCGGCTCGGCGTGGAGCGTGAACGCCAACATCGACCGCACCCGGCACCCCGCCCCCGGCGCGGAGGGCGGGCACCCCGGGGCCGCGGGGGAGTTCACCGAGCTCGCGACCGGACGGGAGCTCCCGCGCAAGCAGCTGGTCCGCCTGGCACCCACGGCCGGCGTCCGCCTGGAGTTCCCCGGCGGCGGGGGGTACGGCGACCCGCACGGTCGGCCCGTCGACGAGGTGTTCCGTGACGTCGTGGAGGGGTACGTCTCGATCGGGGCCGCCGAGGAGGTCTACGGCGTGGTCGTCGAGTACGTCGGCCCGCCGGACGCCCTGGTGCGGCCCCCGGTGTCCTACCGGGTGGACGAGGAACGGACCCGCCGGCTGCGCGCCGGCGCGACCCCGGGGGAGGGGTGAGGTCGGTGCCGGAGCAGGACGACGAGGCGGTCGACCGGGCCTTCACCGAGTCGGTCGCGGCCCTGGCCGGATCCTTCGCCACCGCCCCCGAGGCACTCCCCGCGGCCGGGCTCGACCCCGACCGCGCCCGCGATCTCTTCGACGCCCAGGCCGGCAGCCGCCACCTCGACCTCGCCGCCCGCTGGCTCAGGTCACAGGACCGCGGCTTCTACACGATCGGGTCCGCAGGGCACGAGGGCAACGCCGCGGTGGCGGCGGCGACCCGGCCGACGGACCCGGCCCTCCTCCACTACCGCTCGGGGGCGTTCTTCCTCCAGCGAGCCAGACAGGCGGGCGTCGGCACCGCCCTGCGCGACGTCCTGCTGGGCGTGGTCGCCGCGGCCGAGGACCCCGCCTCCGGCGGGCGGCACAAGGTCTTCGGGTCGGCCGACCTCGCCGTCCTCCCGCAGACCTCCACGATCGCCTCCCACCTGCCGCGGGCCGTGGGGATCGCCTTCTCCATCGGTCGGGCCCGCAGGCTCGGGGTGGAGTGCCCGTGGCCGGAGGACGCCATCGTCGTCGGCACCCTCGGTGACGCGTCGGCGAACCACTCCACCGCCGTCGGCGCGATCAACACCGCCCTCCACACCGCCGGCCAGGGGCTGCCCGTCCCCCTCCTCCTCGTCTGCGAGGACAACGGCCTCGGCATCAGCGTCCCGACCCCGGAGGGGTGGATCGAGCGGACCTACGGACACCGCCCCGGTCTGGCGTACTTCGAGGCCGACGGGTGCGACCTCGCCTCCGCCGTCCCCGTCTGCGACCAGGCCGCCGCCTGGGTCCGCTCCCGCCGGGCACCCGCCTTCCTCCGCCTGCGCACGGTCCGCCTGATGGGGCACGCGGGGTCGGACGTCGAGGCGTCGTACCGCACCCGGGCGGCGATCGCGGCCGACGTGGCGCGGGACCCCCTCGTCGCGACGACGGGGCTGCTCGTCACGGCGGGGGTGGCCACGCCGGAGGAGGTCCTCGACCGGTACGAGCGCCTGCGCGCCGAGGTCCACGCGATCGCGCGCGAGGTCGCGGGACTGCCGCGCCTCGCATCGGCGGCCGAGGTGATGGCCCCGCTGGCCCCGCCGGACCCGGGACCCGTGGCTGCGCTGGCGGCATCCCCGGCGGACGAGGAGGCGCGCCGCCGCGCCTTCGGCGCCCGGCTGCCCGAGCAGGAGGGTGGTCTGACCGTGGCGCAGTCGATCAACCGGGCGCTGGCCGACGTGCTGGCCCGGCACCCGGGGGCGCTGGTCTTCGGGCAGGACGTCGCGGCCAAGGGTGGGGTGTACGGCGTCACCCGCGGCCTGGCCGGCAGGTTCGGCCGCGCCCGGGTCTTCGACACCCTGCTGGACGAGCAGGCGATCCTCGGGCTGGGCCTCGGCGCGGGGAGCAGCGGGCTGCTCCCGATCCCCGAGATCCAGTACCTCGCGTACCTGCACAACGCCGAGGACCAGCTGCGCGGGGAGGCGGCGAGCCTGCGGTTCTTCTCCGACGGCCGGTACCGCAACCCGATGGTCGCCCGGGTGGCGGCGTACGGCTACCAGAAGGGATTCGGCGGCCACTTCCACAACGACAACGCCGTGGGCGTGCTGCGGGACGTCCCCGGCTTGGTGATCGCCTCCCCGGCGAGGCCCGCCGACGCCGCGGGCATGCTCCGGACCTGCGTCGCGGCGGCGCAGCAGGACGGGGTGGTCTCGGTGGTCCTCGAGCCGATCGCGCTCTACCACACCCGTGACCTGCACGAGGAGGGCGACGACGCGTGGCTCGATCCCTACGCCCCGCCCGGGGAGTGGGGCGACGCCCACGTCCCCCTCGGCCGGGGGCGCACGTACGGCGAGGGCCGCGACCTGACCCTCGTCACCTTCGCCAACGGTCTGTTCCTGAGTCTCCGGGTGGCGCGGCGCCTGGCCGACCGGGGGATCCACGCCCGGGTGCTCGACCTGCGCTGGCTCGCCCCGCTGCCGGTGGCCGACCTGCTCCGCGAGGCGAGGGCCACCGGGCGGGTGCTGGTGGTCGACGAGACCCGCCGCTCGGGCGGGGTGTCGGAGGGCGTGCTCGCCGCCCTGGTCGACGCCGGGTACGCCGGTGCGATGGCCAGGGTGACCAGCGAGGACAGCTACGTCCCGCTCGGGGACGCGGCGCACCACGTGCTGCTGTCCGAGGCGACCGTCGAGGCCGCGGCCGTGGCGCTGACCCCTTGCCATGAGTCGGACCAGGTGGAACCCTCTCGTCCTGTTACTGGCAGGTAGTGGGAGGGGATCAGGTGACCGGGGGATCGAATCGACGGCTCCTGGCCGGCGTGCTCGTGCTGGCGGCGACCATGGTGCTGGGGGTGCTGCCCGGCCCGGCCGCCGCCCAGGCGGAGGAGCGCCCGGCCTTCTACGAGGCCCCCGCGGAGATGCCAGCCGAGGACGGCGCGGTGATCCGCAGCGAGCCCCTCGCGCACCTGCTCGACCCGGCCCAGGTGCAGCCGGTGACCTCCACCCGGATCCTCTACCGGTCCACCGACCGCACGGGGGAGCCGCACGCGGTCTCCGGGTCCGTGATCGTGCCCGACGCGCCCTGGTCGGGACCGGGCAAGCGGCCGGTGATCGGCTACGGCGTCGGCACCCAGGGCGTGGGGGACCGGTGCGCCCCGTCCCGCCAGTTCAGCGAGGGCTTCGAGTACGAGGGCCTGGTCATGGCCGGCCTGCTGGCGCGTGGCTACGCGATCGCGATGACCGACTACGAGGGCCTCGGCACCGCCGGCATGCACACCTACATGGACCGGGTGTCCCAGGGGCGTGCGGTGCTCGACGCGGTCCGCGCGGCGCAACGGTTGCCGGGCACCGGCCTCGACGGGACCCACCCGGTCGGCCTCTACGGCTACTCCCAGGGTGGCGCCGCGGCCGCGTCCGCCGCCGAGCTCGCCGCGTCGTACGCCCCGGACCTGGACGTCCGGGGCACCGTGGCCGGAGCGGTCCCCGCCGACCTGACCGAGCTCCCGGCGGCCCTGGACGGCGGGCTGTGGGCGGAGTTCGCCTGGTTCGCCATCGCCGGGTTGAGCGCCAGCTACGACGTGGACATCACCGGGGAGCTGAACGAGGCCGGCCGGGAGGTGTACGACGAGATCTCCGACGACTGCGTCTTCGACCTCGCCAACACCGCCTTCACCAGCTCCGGTGACTACACCGCCGACGGCGGGACCCTCGACGACCTGATCCAGCGCGAACCCTTCTCGACGATGGTCGAGGACCAGCGGATCGGGCTCGGGGTACCCAGCGCCCCGGTGCTGCTGACGCACAGCCTCGCCGACGACATCGTCCCCTACCGGGTGGGCCGCCAGCTGGCGCGGGACTGGTGCGACCGGGGCGCGCGGGTGCGGCTGAGCACCAACGCCGTGCCGACGCACCTGGGCGGGATGCTGGACAACGCCACCCAGGTCTACGGGTTCTTCGAGGCGCGCTTCGCCGGCCTCCGGGCGCCCTCCTCCTGCTGGCGGCTGTGAGCCCGCTCGGGGCCGGTGCCGTAGGGTTGACCGACGTGGCATCCACCGACTTCGACGCAGAGATCAAGCGCCTCCAGGGGACCATGCGCACCATCGAGCAGGCGCTCGACATCGACGAGATGCGCTCGGAGATCGCCGACCTCGAGCAGGAGGTCCAGGCGCCCGACCTCTGGGACGACCAGGAGAACGCCCGACGGGTGACCGGACGGCTCAACATGCTGCAGAACGACCTGCAGCGGTTCACGGGCCTCCAGGAGCGGATCGAGGACCTCGGCGTGCTCGTCGAGCTCGGTCGGGAGGAGGACGACGAGGAGTCGCTCGCCGAGGCCGGGACCGAGCTCGCGCGCATCCAGCGGGTCCTCGACGACTTCGAGGTCCGCACCCTGCTGTCGGGGGAGTACGACGCCCGCGAGGCCCTGGTCACCATCCGGGCCGGCGCCGGGGGCGTGGATGCCGCGGACTTCGCCGAGATGCTGATGCGGATGTACGTGCGGTGGGCCGAGGGTCGCAACTACCCCGTCGAGGTCTTCGACACCTCCTACGCCGAGGAGGCCGGGTTGAAGTCGGCCACCTTCGCCGTGCACGCGCCGTACGCCTACGGCACGCTGTCGGTCGAGGCCGGCACCCACCGGCTGGTGCGGATCAGCCCCTTCGACAACCAGGGGCGCCGCCAGACCAGCTTCGCCGCCGTCGAGGTGGTGCCGCTGCTGGAGAAGACCGACGACATCGAGGTGCCGGAGGAGGAGATCCGGGTCGACGTCTACCGCTCCTCGGGCCCCGGTGGCCAGTC
>CAZRKV010000095.1:0-8456 GCA_964600305.1 uncultured Nocardioides sp.
GGTGGTGGAGCAGGTCGTGGTCGGGCAGGACTGGGAGTCGATCACCGACGCGTTGGCCGAGGGGGCCGAGGAGCGGGTCGTGGTCAACATGGGCCCGCAACACCCCTCGACCCACGGGCCGATGCGATTCGTCCTGGAGCTGGAGGGCGAGACCGTCACCGAGGCGCGGTGTGGCATCGGGTACCTGCACACCGGGATCGAGAAGAACATGGAGTACCGGACCTGGGTGCAGGGGGTGACGTTCTGCACCCGGATGGACTACCTCGCTCCGCTGTTCAACGAGGCCACCTACAGCCTGGGGGTGGAGCGGTTGCTGGACATCGAGGACGAGGTCCCGGAGAAGGCCCAGGTGATGCGGGTCCTGCTGATGGAGCTGAACCGGATCTCCTCGCACATGGTGGCGCTGGCCACCGGTGGTATGGAGCTGGGTGCGTTGACGGTGATGACGGTGGGCTTCCGGGAGCGGGAGATGGTGCTCGACATGTTCGAGCTGATCACCGGTCTGCGGATGAACCACGCGTTCATCCGGCCCGGTGGGGTGGCCCAGGACCTGCCCCCGGGGGCGCTGGACGAGATCCGTGGCTTCGTGGCGTTGATGAAGAAGCGGTTGCCGGAGATGGCGGCGTTGTGCAACGAGAACCCGATCTTCCGGGGCCGGCTGGAGGGGGTGGGTCACCTGGACCTGGCCGGGTGCCTGGCGCTGGGCCTGTCCGGGCCGCCGCTGCGGGCGACGGGGTATGCGTGGGACCTGCGCAAGACCCAGCCGTACTGCGGTTATGAGGACTACGACTTCGACGTCCAGACCTGGGACACCGCCGATGCCTATGGGCGGTTCCGGGTCCGGTTGGCCGAGATGTGGGAGTCGTTGCGGATCATCGAGCAGGCCACCGACCGGCTCGCGGGCCTGGAGGGGGCCCCGGTGATGGTGGCGGACAAGAAGATCGCCTGGCCGGCCCAGCTGGCCATCGGCAGTGACGGGATGGGCAACAGCCTGGACCACATCAAGCACATCATGGGCGAGTCGATGGAGGCCCTGATCCACCACTTCAAGCTGGTCACCGAGGGGTTCCGGGTCCCGCCGGGGCAGGCGTACGTGCCGATCGAGTCGCCCCGCGGCGAGCTGGGGGCCCACGTCGTCTCCGACGGGGGCACCCGCCCGTTCCGGGCCCACTTCCGCGACCCCTCCTTCACCAACCTCCAGGCCGTGCCCACGGTGACGACCGGGCGCCAGGTCGCCGACTTCATCGTCGCCCTGGCCAGCCTCGACCCGGTGTGTGGTGGCGTCGATCGCTGATCCCCTTACGATCGCCCGATGAGTGACCCCCGCGAGCACCCCCGGCGGCGACCGTCGGCCGCGCGTGAGCGCCTGCTCGCGGCGGCGATCGAGCACCTCTCCGAGCACGGCGTCGGTGACCAGAGCTTGCGTCAACTCGCCTCCGCCCTGGACTCCAGTCACCGGATGTTGATCTACCACTTCGGCTCGAGGGAAGCCCTGCTGGCCGAGGTGGTGAGCGCCATCGAAGCGCGGCAGGCTGCATTGCTGGCCGAGATCGTGGCCGACGGCCAGGACTCCCCCTACGAGCAGGGGATGCAGTTCTGGCGTCGCACCGTCGCCGATGCCCGCCGTACCGGACCACTGTTCTTCGAGCTGGCCGGACAGGCGATGCAGGGCCATTCCCACGCCGCGGCCCTGCGAAGCCCCGACACCGCGTGGCTCGAGCCGCTCGCACAGCTGTGGCGCCGGTTCGGCTTCCCCGAGGGGCGGGCCCACCACCAGGCACGCCTGAACCTGGCCGTCGCCCGCGGCCTGCTGCTCGACCTCCTGCTGACCGGCGACGAAGCAGCGGTCGAGGAGGCGATGCGCCTCTTCGTCGAGACCTCGATGCGGCAAGCGAGAGGTTCGCGGTCCTGAGGGGGCCGGGCCGGGTCCGGTGTCGTCGCACCACGCGCACGATCCACGGGGGCCGTCACGTGTCTCGCGGGTGGTGGTTTCCCGTCGGGCCCGTCGCCATGTGGGACGTATCGGTGTAGGGGACGCGGAACGCGGAGCAGAACTCGACCAGCAGGTCGGGGTCGCCCTCGAGGGTTGCTGCTCCGGTTGCCTCCGCATCCGCGGGTTCGACCTCTCCGGCGAGCAGGTCACGGAAGCGTGGCCCGGCGACGATGGTCAGGTCGGGGTCGGTGTGTCGGCCGGGCGCCACGGTGACGGCTCCATCCCGCACCACGATGTGGGCGACCGCGTCACCGGCCATCACGACATAGGTCAACGTCCGGGCTGTGCGCGACATCGCGTCAGGGAGGGCGGCCGCCCGCAGCGCCGCCACCAACGACCCCTCCGTGACGATCTCGCCGTCGCGGGGCTCTCGCATCGTCGCGGCTCCCCAGCGGCCGAGCTCGGCCAGGGCTGGTGCCAGCTGCTCGGCCCGTCGCGTCGGACGATAGACGACGGAACGGCCCCCGTCGCCTGGCAGCTCACGAGTCACCAACCCCTCGCTCTCCAACTCCCGAAGTCGGGTCGAGAGCAGGTTGCTCGGTATCCCGGGCAAGCCCGAGGAGAGGTCGGAGTACCGACGCGGACCCACCAGGAGGTCCCTCAGGATCAGCAGCGTCCAGCGCTGTCCCACCACCTCCGCGGCGCGTGCCAGCCCACAGAACTGGCCGTACCCACGATTCGCCATGGCCCCACTCTACGATTTGACTTCATCGGATCAAGCAGCCTTCATTTAATGAAGTATCGGCCGTGCGTCGATCATCGGGGTGAGTGGCTGGAGGTCGGCTACCGGATCCCTCCCGCTCCGTCCCGGACGTGCCACGATGGCGTGATGGCACCGAGCGGATCCGTCACCCCGCCCCGGAAGGTCTTCGACACCCCGGTCGGGCGCCAGGTCCGGGTCCGGATCTACGACCGCTTGATGTTCGGTCTCGGCGCGCTCGCGTCGGTGTGGCTCGCGGTCGTGCTCGTGATGTCCGCTCCGCCACTGACCTGGGCGGGGCTGGCTGGCCTGGTCGCGATGTGGCTGGTGCTGGCCTACCTGGCGCTGCCCCGGATCAACCGCATGCTGGCTGCGATCTATGTCCCGGACTACTTCATCGGCCGCACCCGCACCAGCGACGGGCTGCTCGGCGACCCCCTCAACCTGGCGGTCCGCGGCCGTGGCGAGCAGCTCGCCACGGCGATGCGGCGTGCCGGGTGGGTGCTCGCCGACCCCGTCGACCTACGGTCTTCGATCGGCATCGTCCGCTCGACCCTGACCCGGCGCAGCTACCCTCGGGCGCCGGTCAGCCCGCTCTACCTCTTCGGACGCGCCCAGGACGCGGCGTACCAGCAGGAGGTCGAAGGCAATCCGGCCCAGCGCCATCACGTCCGCTTCTGGCGTACGCCGCCCGGGTGGCTGCTGCCAGGCGGGGCGCAGGTCGACTGGCTGGCCGGCGCCACCTACGACCGTCGGGTCGGGCTGTCCCTGTTCACCCTCCAGATCACCCACAAGATCGACGCTGACATCGACGTCGAGCGCGACTACATCGTGGACTCCGTCCAGCGAGGCGGCGCGCAGGTGAGGGTCGAGGTGCTGCGCGACTTCACCACCAGCTATCACTCCCGCAACGGGGGCGGCGACACGGTGCGCACCGACGGGGACCTGCCGGTCCTCGACGTGCGTTCGGTGCCACCGGACCCGGACGCGCCCGACCTGCGTCCCACGCCGCCCGCCGGGGTGCCGCTCCAGGTCTGGCTGCCGGCGCTGGTGAACCTCCTGGTGGTGCCGTTCATCGTGTGGACGACGCTCGCGGCGCGGCCCGGGTCGGGAGCCGACCGGCTGGTGGCGGGAGCCGCCGTGGCCGGGTCGGTGATGATCGCCGTCCTGGTCGTGGCGATGTTCGCGCGCAGCGCGCTGGCGCGTCAGGTGCTGCTGGCCGTCGCGGCCGTGGTCGCGCTGAGCCACGTCGGAGGCCTGGTGCTGACCGACCTCCGCGGCCTCCAGGCGGGGCATGCCTGGGGCGCGACGGCGGCGATCCTGGTGCTCGTCGCGCTGTCCTCACCCAGGGCGACCGAGTGGACCGCCCGGATTCCGCGCTAGGGCCCGGCGGCCGGGAGGGCGGCCCTCCGCGCAGAGGTCGGCGCCGACGCGAGTCCGCCCACCGCGCACCCTTGAGCCCGCCAACTCGGGGTCCGAGAACGACCCGTGGTAGCGTCCGCCGAGCCTGAAGAGGAAGCGATCACTGGTTCGTCCCGGTGAGTCCCACCCGTCATCCATCGAGGGGAGCTCCGCCCGTGAAGAAGATCATGCTGGTCCTGCTCGCGGCTGCGGGTGCTGCCTTCGCGAAGAAGAAGATGGACGAGGGTCGACGCGAGCGGGCCGCCTGGTCGGCGGCGACCGACCGGGTCGCCCAGGGCTGACGCTCGCTCTCCCGCACGACGGCACCCGGGGCCTTGGCGCAATTGGTAGCGCACCTGCTTTGCAAGCAGGGGGTTAGGGGTTCGAGTCCCCTAGGCTCCACCACCGTGGAGGATCGACGCATGCGCAGGGCACCGGGACTGGTCGCCGCCGCCCTCGGACTGGCCCTCTCCGCCTCCGCCTGCAGCATCGAGGAGCCGGAGCCGGTCCCGATGGGCGGCCAGGACGACGAGGCCGAACAGCTGGCACTGCCCGCGGAGGCGCCGACCGACCCCCGGCAGGCGCTCGCGCTCGTGCCCGAGGAGGCCCGCACGGCCACCATCACCAACTACCAGGCCCTGGCCGACGGCTCCGTGCGTCTCGCCGAGGGCCTGCTGCAGCCGCACGCGGGCCGGCTGGGCGCGGAGTACGGCTTCGGGCCCGACGACGTCACCTTCGAGCTGACCTTCTCCGGCGGCGGGGCCGAGGGGTTCGTGCTCGGCCTGCGGCCCGCCCTGGACCTCGGTCCGGTACGCCGCGCGGTGCGCGACGGCGTCGGCCCACTCGCGGGCGCCGAGGTGCGCCCGGAGCAGCACCTGGTCGTGTCCGGCACCGCCGCCGAGGGCGACCCCGTCTGGACCGACGACGAGGACCTGGTGCACCTGACGTCGGCGCAGGACGAGTCGACGTACCTGCAGCAGGGCTGCCTGGCGCCGGGGGGCACCTTCGACGCCCTGCCCGACCAGGCGGCGACCCGGCTGCGCGAGTCGACCGAGCTGCAGCAGGTCCGCCCGCTCGAGGCGTTCTCGATCAGCTTCAGCGGCGCCGTGGCCACCGGCCGCCTGGGGCTGGAGCGCACCGACCTGACCGCCCGCACCGACCTCGCCGAGGCGTGGCCCGACGGTGGCACCGCCTTCGCCGACGGGTACGACGGCCTGCCGCTCTTCGACTCGACCACCGGCCGGGTCGGCCTGCGCGTGCAGGACCCGGACGCGGCCGCCCGGGCGGTGCGCCAGGGCCAGCTGCCGTTCGCGGTGTGCCCGCCGGGCGGCGCCGGCGAGTGAGGAAGCAGACAGCGGTCTCGACCGGGCCCTGTCCTGACGCACGACCGTAGGCTGGACCCGTGTCCCCTGCCCTCCGTCCGCGCTACTGGCCCGGCCACCTGCTGGCCCTCGCGGCGGTCGTGGCGGCGCTCCTGCTGGGCCAGTGGCAGCTGGGCGCGTGGCAGGCCGAGCGCGAGGCCGCCGCGCTGGACCTGACCCGCGCCGAGCCCCGCCCCCTGGCCGACGTGATCGAGCCGGACGAGGCGTTCCCCGGCCAGCACGTGGGTCGACCGGTCACGGTGCAGGGCACCTGGCTGCCGGACGGCACCGTCTACGTCTCCGGCCGCACGAGCGGGGACCGGGAAGGGTACTGGGCCGCCACCCCGCTGGCCGTGGACGGGTCCGGGGGCTCCGCGCTCGTCGTGGTCCGCGGCTGGGCCCCCACGCCGGGGGAGGCGCCCGCCCCACCCGAGGGCGAGGCGTCGTTCGTGGCGTGGCTGCAGCCGACCGAGGGGACCGGTGAGGTCGACGAGGACCCCACCGACGACGTGCTCCCGCAGCTGCGGATCGGCGACCTGGTCCAGCACGTCGACCGGGACCTGTACGACGCCTACGCGGTGGTGGCCGACGAGGACCTGCAGGTCGGCCACGACCCGCGGAACACCGGCGTCGAGGGTCTCCAGCCCACGGCGGTCGAGGAGGTGCCCGAGGTCGGCAGCTTCACCGCCCTGCAGAACCTGCTCTACGCCATCGAGTGGTGGATCTTCGGCCTGTTCGCCGTCTGGGTCTGGTGGCGCTGGGTCAGCGACGACGTGCTCGGCCGCCGCCGGCGCGCGGACCCGGCGAGCGCGGAGGGAGCGGGCGGCGTACCGGACCCGGAGTCGGTTGGCACCGGCCGATAGATTGCGGGACGTGAAGTCAGCCCTGCTCCGCTACCAGGTCATGGCCTCCGCCGTCGGGGTCCTCCTGATCGTCCTCTGCCTGGTCGGCGTGCCGCTGGCCAACTTCGACGGCACCGGCATGTGGGGGATCTTCGACTCCACCCCGCGCCTGGTGCTCGAGGGCAGCGACGCCCAGCAGGCCGGCGAGTTCATCACCGGTGTCCTCGGCACCCTGCACGGCTGGCTCTACATGATCTTCCTCATCATGGCGTTCCTGCTGGCCCGCCGGGCCGAGTGGGACATCGGCTTCACCGTCGTGACCCTGCTGCTGGGCACCGTCCCGGTGCTCTCCTTCTGGGCCGAGCGCCGCGCCACGCGGCGGGTGAAGGACCGACACCCCGAGCTCGTCGGGTAGCGGGATGACCACCGCGTTCGTGCTCGGCGGTGGCGGCGTGCTGGGCGCGGCCGAGGTCGGGATGCTGCGAGCGCTGCTGGAGCGGGACGTCGTACCGGACCTGGTCCTGGGCACCAGCGTCGGTGCCATCAACGGCGCCCTCGTCGCCCGCCAGCCCGAGCCGGACGTGGTCGAGCGGCTCACCGGCCTGTGGCGCACGGCCGCCGAGACCCGGGAGGTGTACGGCGACAAGCCGCTGCGGACGGTACGGCGGGCGGTGGCGACCGGGACTCACCTGTACTCCCCGAAGCCGCTCAAGCACCGGCTGGTCGAGGAGCTGGGCGAGACGACCTTCGACGACCTCCCGGTGCGGTTCCAGGTCTGCGCCTCCTCCATCGAGCAGGCCGCCGAGCACTGGTTCGACGCCGGCCGGGTCGTGGACGCCGTGGTCGCCAGCGCCGCCGTCCCCGGCCTGCTCCCGCCGGCCCGGGTCGGCGAGGAGCACTACCTCGACGGCGGGATCGTGAACTCGATCCCGGTCGGCCGGGCCGCCGAGCTCGGGGCATCCCGGATCTTCGTGCTCCAGGTCGGGCGCATCGACCGCCCCCTCGAGGTGCCCCGCCGACCGTGGGAGGTGGCGCGGGTGTCCTTCGAGATCGCGCGCCGCCACCGCTTCAACCGGGAGATGGCCGCCCTGCCGCCCGGCGTCGAGGCGCACGTGCTGCCCGCCGCGGGCACCTCGGGGCGCGACGACTCGCTGCTGGCCCACCGCGACTTCGGCAGCGTCGCCGGGCGGATCGACGCGACGTACGACGCCACCCGGCGCTGGCTCGACGAGCACGGGATCCACGCGTGAGCCGATCCGCGGTGACCTGGCTGGTACGGCGCGGGGTCGTCGCCCCGGCGGTCGTCGGGCTCACCGTGCTGGTCTGGCTCACCCTCCCCCTGTGGTTGCTGGCGGCGGCGGTCCTCTCGCCGCTTCTCCCCGGCCACTGGCGGGCCCTGCGGCTGCTGTGGCTGGCGATCGTCTACCTCACCTGCGAGTCCCTGCTGCTCGCGACCATGCTGGGCCTCTGGTTCGCCTCCGGGTTCGGGCGACGGATCCGGACGCCGTACTTCGAGGGGATCCACTACGACCTCGTCCAGGGAACGCTGGGCCTGGTCTTCGTCGAGGCCAGGCGGGTGCTGCGCCTGGAGATCGTGCCGCAGGGCCCGGCGCCCGACGCCAACCCGGGCCGCCCGATCCTCGTGTGCTGCCGGCACGCCGGGCCGGGTGACTCGTTCACGCTCATCCACACGCTGATGGCGTGGTACGCCCGCGAGCCCCGGGTGGTGCTCAAGGACACCCTCGCGTGGGACCCGATGATCGACGTCGTGCTCCGGCGGATCCCGGCCCGCTTCATCTCACCGGACCCGGCGTCCGGGGAGGACCTCGAGTCCCAGATCGCCACCCTGGCCACCGGGCTGGACGAGGACGACGCCCTGGTGATCTTCCCGGAGGGCGGCAACTTCACCCCCGAGCGACGCGACCGGGCGATCGCCCGGCTCCGGGGCCTGGGGCTGCACCGGATGGCCGAGCGGGCGGAGTCGATGGGCCAGGTGCTCGCGCCCCGACCGGGCGGGGTCCTGGCCGCGCTCGACGCGGCCCCGGAGGCGGACGTGGTCATGGTCGCCCACACCGGTCTGGACCACCTGCTCACCGTGGCCGACGTCTGGCGCGAGCTGCCGATGGACAAGCAGTTGGTGATGCGGTGGTGGCAGGTCC
>CAZRKV010000095.1:8556-9800 GCA_964600305.1 uncultured Nocardioides sp.
GTCGCGTGGTGGTGCTGGTCGGGTCAGGCCTTGGGGCCGTTGCCGTCCTTGCCCTCCTTGGCGTCCACGTCGACCACGTCCGCGGGGGAGTCCGGGGTGGTCCGGGAGTGCGGGGTCTCCGCGGCGTCGGCCAGGGCCTCGCCGGGCGTGGCTGCCCCGGCGTCGTCGGACAACGGGTCGCCGACCGGACCGCCCTTGGGAGCAGCCGGCTGGGCCGCAGCCGCGGGGTTGGGCGCCGGAGCCGGGGCCGGCGGGGGAGGCGTCGGCGCGTACGAGGTCTGCCAGTTGTCGTTCTGCGACCCGCCGACGAGCTTCTTGACCGCGAACCCGGCCACGGCCGCGAGGACACCGAGCAGCAGGATCTTGCCGAACTTGCCCTTGCCGCTCTTGCCCTTGCGCTTCTGCTTCTTCGACTTCTTGACCGGCTCGCCCCTGGCCTCGGCGTACCTGGCGGCCGCGAGCTCACGGCCCTCGAGGGCCCGGCCCTTGGCGTCCTCGATGATCGGGGCGGCCTTCTCGCGGGCCTCGGCGATGATCGGGGCGGCCTTCTCCCGGGCCTCCGTGACCGCCTGGGTGGCGTCCTTGCGCGCCTCGGCCACCATCGGGCCGGTCCGCTCCCGGGCGGTGTCGACCGCGTGCTCGATGTGCGGGAACACGGCGTCCACGACTTCGTGCGCCTGCTTGGTGAGGGTCTGCTTCTTCCGGATGCCCATCGGCGATTCGTCCTCTCGTCGTACGTCTGGGTCCATCGTGCCCAGTGACTGGTTACCGAAACAACCGCGAGCACGCGGCATTGGTGGGCATGGGAGGATCGCGGGAGACCACACGCCCGATCGAGAGGCTACTCATGGCGGACCTGAAGGCCACCCTCAAGACCAACCACGGCGACATCGTGCTGGACCTGTTCCCCGACCACGCGCCCCGCACCGTCGAGAACTTCGTCGGCCTGGCGGAGGGCACCCAGGAGTGGACCGACCCCAACACCGGCCAGCCGGGACAGGGCCGGTTCTACGACGGCCTGGGCTTCCACCGGGTCATCGACGGCTTCATGATCCAGGGCGGCTGCCCGCTGGGCACCGGCACCGGCGGGCCCGGCTACACCTTCAAGGACGAGTTCCACCCCGAGCTGTCCTTCGACCGGCCCTACCTGCTCGCGATGGCCAA
This sequence comes from uncultured Nocardioides sp., assembly GCA_964600305.1. GTDB lineage: Bacteria > Actinomycetota > Actinomycetes > Propionibacteriales > Nocardioidaceae > Nocardioides. The sequence goes on from CAZRKV010000095.1 coordinate 9,721, forward strand.
CGCCGGCCCGGGCACCAACGGCTCCCAGTTCTTCATCACCGTCGGCGCCACCCCCCACCTGAACCGCCGGCACACCATCT
>CAZRKV010000096.1:0-9789 GCA_964600305.1 uncultured Nocardioides sp.
ATCACGACCACCGATCCGGTGCGGATCGCGGAGGACTACGCCCAGCTCCAGCACCTCGCCGACGGCCGGATGGACCTGATGCTGGGGCGCGGCAACACCGGCCCGGTCTACCCGTGGTTCGGCAAGGACATCCGCGACGGGATCGAGCTCGCGATCGAGAACTACGCCCTCCTGCACCGGCTCTGGCGCGAGGACGTCGTCAACTGGAAGGGCAAGCACCGCACGCCGCTGCAGGGCTTCACCGCCACGCCGCGGCCGCTGGACGGCGTACCCCCGTTCGTGTGGCACGGCTCCATCCGCACGCCGGAGATCGCGGAGCAGGCGGCGTACTACGGCAACGGGTTCTTCTCCAACCACATCTTCTGGCCGGCCTCGCACACCAGGCAGATGGTCGAGCTCTACCGTCGCCGCTTCGAGCACTACGGCCACGGGCGCGCCGACCAGGCCATCGTGGGCCTCGGTGGCCAGGTCTTCATGCGCCGCAACAGCCAAGACGCGATCGAGGAGTTCCGGCCCTACTTCGACAACGCCCCCGTCTACGGCCACGGGCCGTCCCTGGAGGACTTCACCGAGGCCACCCCGCTCACCGTCGGCTCGCCGCAGCAGGTGATCGAGCGGACCCTGGGCTTCCGGGAGTACGTCGGCGACTACCAGCGGCAGCTGTTCCTGATGGACCACGCCGGCCTCCCGCTCCAGACCGTGCTCGAGCAGCTCGACCTGCTCGGGGAGGAGGTCGTGCCGGTGCTTCGCAGGGAGATGGCCGAGGGTCGCCCCGCCCACGTCCCGGACGCGCCCACGCACTCGGCCCTGCTCGCCGCGAAGCAGGCCGCCGCCGAACCCACGGAGGTGCTCTCGTGACCACCCGGATCGCCCTCGTCACCGCGGGCATGAGCGAGCAGTCGTCGACCCGGCTGCTGGCCGACCGGATCGCCGACGCCGTCGTGCGCGACCTCGACGAGCAGGGCCGTGCCGCCGAGGTCGACGTGGTCGAGCTGCGGCCGCTCGGCCATGCCCTGGTGGACCACCTCGGCACCGGCTTCGCCACCGGCGAGCTGGCCGAGGCCCTCGAGGCGGTACGCCGCGCGGACGCGCTCGTCGCGGTGACGCCGGTGTTCTCCGCCTCCTACAGCGGCCTGTTCAAGATGTTCTTCGACGTCCTCGAGCGGGACGCACTCGTCGGGCTCCCGGTCCTCGTCGCGGCGACCGCCGGGACCGCGCGCCACTCGCTGGTCCTGGAGCACGCGATGCGGCCGCTCTTCGCCCACCTGCGGGCGCTCGTCGTCCCCACCGCGGTCTTCGCCGCGAGCGAGGACTTCGGTGGCGGGGAGGGCGCCACGCTGCAGGCCCGGGTCGACCGCGCGGCCGGTGAGCTGGCCACCCTGCTCGGCGGCACGGAGCGCCGGCCCGCCCGCCCGTCGAGCAGCGAGACGCTCAGCCGCCGGACGGTGGAGGAGGAGTTCGCCGACCCCACCCCGCTGGAGGACCTCCTCAGCCGGATGGGGTGACGGCGGGCTCACTCCGGTGGCTCACTCCTGGTGGGTGCCGTGGATGATGGCGCGGCCCAGTGTCTTGAACGCCAGGTTGAAGGAGACGACGGCGGGGGAGGCGTTCTCGTCGACGCCGAGGGTCTCCTCGCCGACCGCGTGCACCACGAAGTAGTAGCGGTGCGGCCGGTCGCCGGCCGGGGGTGCAGCACCCATGAAGCCGTGCTCGCCACCGTCGTTGCGCACGTGGAAGGCGCCGGCCGGCAGGTCGCCGGACGCGGCCCCGGTCTCCAGCGACGTGACGTCCGCCGGGAGGTCCACGAGCACCCAGTGCCAGAAGCCCGAGGGCGTCGGGGCGTCGGGGTCGAAGCAGGTCACGACGTACGACTTCGTCCCCTCCGGCGCGCCGGACCAGGACAGCTGCGGGGAGACGTGGTTGCCCTGGGCGCCGACCTGTTCGGTCTTGAGGGCCTCGCCCTCGGAGACGTCCTGGCTGGTGACCGTGAACGACGCCACCTGGGGGAGCAGGTCGTAGGGGTTCGGGGCCTGGGGGCGATCGAGGTTCGTCATGGTCGGCAACCGTAGTCCGAGGGATGGGCACGGACCAGCGACCCCGGCCGGGCCACCCACAATCGAGGCATGACCGACCCGTCCTCCGACCTCCTCGCGGCCACCCTGGCCCGAGTCCGTCCGCTGCACGAGGCCTCGATGGTCGCGGCCCGGGAGCGCCAGGGCCAGCTGACCAAGCCCCCGGGGTCGCTCGGGGCGCTCGAGGACGTCTCGGTGCAGCTGGCCGGCGTCGCCGGCGCCTGCCCGGCCCCGGTGCCCGACCGACCGGCGGTCGCGGTCTTCGCGGGCGACCACGGGGTGCTCGCGCAGGGCGTGAGCCCGTGGCCGCAGGAGGTCACCGCGGGCATGGTCGAGAACTTCCGCGCCGGCGGCGCCGCCGTCAACGTCCTGGCCCGGTCCTGCGGCGCCGAGGTCCACGTCGTCGACGTGGGCGTGGCCTCCGAGGTGGAACCGGGGGAGCGGGTCCTGGTGCGCAAGGTCCGGGCCGGCACCCGGGACCTGGCGAGCGGTCCGGCGATGACCCGGGCTGAGGCGGCGCGGGCGCTCGAGGTCGGCATCGACGTCGCCACCGACCTCATCGCGCAGGGGCACGACGTGCTCCTCACCGGCGACATGGGGATCGGCAACACCACGGCCTCGGCGTGCCTGGTCGCCGCGTTCACCGGTGCCGACGCGGCGGCGGTGACCGGGCGGGGCACCGGTATCGACGAGCGGGTGCTGGCCGACAAGACCCGGGTCGTGGCGCACGCCGTCGCCCGCGCGCCGGACGGCGACCCGCTCGACGTGCTCGCCCACCTGGGCGGCCTGGAGCACGCCGCCCTCACCGGCTTCGTCCTGGGTGGCGCCGCGGCCGGGGTGCCGGTGCTCCTGGACGGGGTGATCGCGGGGTCGGCCGCCCTCGTGGCGCAGGCGCTCGCGCCCGACGCCGTACGCCGCTGCGTCGCCGGCCACCGCTCCGCCGAGCCGGGGCACGCGGTGGCCCTGCAGCAGTTGGGGCTGCGGCCGGTGGTGGACCTGGACCTCCGGCTGGGCGAGGGGAGCGGCGCGGTGCTCGCCTACCCGACGGTGCGGGCCGCGGCGCTCGTGCTCGCCGAGATGGCCACCTTCGACTCAGCCGGCGTGGCTCGCAAGGACGCCTGATGGAGACCGCAACCGACCCGCACCCGCCGTACCTCGCCGGGCTGCGCCTGGCGGGTCGCCGGGTGGTGGTGGTCGGAGGCGGGAACGTCGCGCAGCGCCGGGTGCCGACCCTGCTGGCGACCGGCGCCCGGGTCACCGTGGTGTCCCCGCAGGTGACCCCCGCCCTGGAGGGGCTGGGCCACGAGATCACGTGGGTGCCGCGCACCTTCGAGGCCGCGGACCTGGACGAGGCGTGGTACGCCATCGCCGCGACCGACGACCCGGTCGCCAACGCGGCGGTCTCCGCCGCGGCCGAGGAGCGACGGATCTTCTGCGTGCGCAGCGACGACGGCACTGCGGCGACCGCCTGGACCCCGGCGACCGGGCGCCACGCCGGCGTCACCGTCGGCGTCGTCGGCAACCGGGAGCCCCGCCGGTCGGCCGCCGTGCGCGACCGCATCATCCGGGGCCTGCAGGACGGCCAGATCGGCGACCGGGAGGCCGAGGACCGCACCCCGGGCGTCGTGCTGGTCGGGGGTGGCCCGGGGGACCCGGAGCTGGTGACGGTCGCCGCCCGGCACGCCCTGGCCTCGGCCGACGTCGTCGTGGCCGACCGCCTCGCCCCCCGGGAGCTGCTGGACGAGCTCTCGCAGGACGTCGAGCTGGTGGACGTGGCGAAGCTGCCGCGCGGACGGGCAGCCTCCCAGGACGAGATCAACCGGGTGCTCGTCGACCGGGCCCGGCAGGGCAAGCGCGTGGTCCGCTTCAAGGGCGGGGACAACTTCGTCTTCGGGCGGGGCTACGAGGAGGTCATCGCCTGCTCCGAGGCCGGGGTGCCGGTCACGGTCGTGCCCGGGCTCTCCTCGGCCGTGTCGGTCCCGGCGCGCGTCGGGATCCCGGTGACGCACCGCGGGGTGGCGCACGAGTTCACGGTCGTCTCGGGGCACCTGCCGCCGGGTCACCCGGACTCCCTCGTGGAGTGGTCCGCGCTCGCGGGCCTGCGGGGCACCGTCGTGCTCCTGATGGCCGTGGCCAACGCGGGAGCGATCGCCACGGCGCTGGTCGAGGGCGGACGGCCCGCCGACACCCCGGTCGCGGTGGTGATCGAGGGCACCATGCAGCAGGAACGGACCGTGTTCAGCACGCTGGACCGCCTGGGGAACGACATCGAGGAGCAGCAGGTGCGGCCACCCGCGATCATCGTCGTGGGCGAGGTCGTGGGGGTTGCGCAACGATGGGTCCATGGCTGAGCTCGTCCGGATCACCGACCCCGCCGACCCCCGCCTGGCCGACTACCGGGACCTGCGGGACGTGCAGCTGCGGCGCACCCTGGAGGCCGAGCACGGGCTGTTCCTGGCCGAGGGGGAGAAGGTGGTGCGCCGCGCCGTCGAGGCCGGCTACCGGCCCCGCTCGTTCCTGATGAGCCCGCGCTGGCTGGAAGGGCTGTCGGACGTGCTCGACACGAGCCGGGCCCCCTGCTACGTCGTGGACGAGGCGCTGGCCGAGCAGGTCACCGGCTTCCACGTCCACCGGGGCGCGCTCGCCTCGCTGCACCGCCGCCCCCTGCCCAGCGTGGACGCGGTGCTCGAGGGCGCCCGCTTCGTGCTCGTGCTCGAGGACGTGGTCGACCACACCAACGTGGGGGCGATCCTGCGCTCCGGCGCCGCGCTCGGGGTCGATGCGGTCTTGCTCGCCCCGCGCTGCGCAGACCCGATGTACCGCCGGTCGGTCAAGGTGGCGATGGGAGCCGTGTTCAGCCTGCCGTGGACCCGGCTCCCGGACTGGTACGACGCGCTCCCGGACCTGTCGGCCCGCGGCTTCACGACGGTGGCGCTGACCCTGGCCGAGGACGCCGTACCGATCGAGGAGGCCGTGGCCGGCCGGGACCGGGTCGCCCTGGTCCTCGGCGCCGAGGGACACGGGCTGTCACCGCGCTGGCAGCAGGCCGCGGACCTGCGGGCCGTGATCCCGATGGAGGCGGGCATCGACTCGCTCAACGTCGCGGCCGCGAGTGCGGTCGCCTGCTACGTGACCCGACGCCGGGACACCGACCCGGCGGCGCGATGGTCACGAAACGGTGACGGTCCGGTCGGGGTGCGCCCCGGTCGTTGACACCCCACCCCGGGTGTGACTAGGAACACTCCCACCAGCATCAACGTGAGCAAGACTCGGGCAGTTCCCGTGTTGCTGCTCCTGGACACAGGAGTCCTGAGTGATCCGTCGCCTGATCGCCCTCTCGTCGGCCGTCGTGCTGACGCTCGTTCCGACCACCGCCCAGGCGGCCCCGGAGCCCGCTCCGGACCCGCAGCAGCAGCGAGAACGGCTCGAACCGGCCGAGGCCAGTCCCGTCGGCACCACCGAGCGCGGGCCGGTGGTCGCGCTGGGCCAGGGCACCGACCTCTACCTCGTCCAGCTCGAGGCGCCCCCGGTGCCGGCCCACGCGGAGGGCCGGGACGGCTTCGCGGCCGCCAACACGCCGGGGCGGGAGTTCCGCGCCGACGCCCCCCGGGCCCGGGCCTACCGCGGGCACCTGCGTCGGGAGCAGGTGCAGCTGCGCAACCGGATCCGCCGTGCCACCGGCCGGCAGGTCCGGGTGCGCCACCACTACACCGACTCGCTGAACGGCATCGCCGTGCGGCTTAGCCGCGCCGAGGCGCGGCAGGTCTCCCGCCTCGACGGGGTCGCGGCGGTCCAGGTGGACCAGGTCCGGGAGCTGATGACCGACGTCGGTCCCGAGTGGATCGAGGCGCCGGCGGTCTGGGCCGGTGGCGCGGACGGCGACACCGGGGGGAGCCGCGGCGAGGGCGTGGTGGTCGGCGTGCTCGACACCGGCATCAACCCCGCGAACCCGTCCTTCGCCGACGTGGTGCCGGAGGAGGACGGCGGCGACGGCTACGACCACACCAACCCACTCGGGTCGGGCAACTACCTGGGCATGTGTGCCGACGACCCCGACTGGGGCTGCAACGACAAGCTGATCGGGGCGTGGAACTTCACCGGCGACGGCAGCCGGTACGACGACGACGGGCACGGCAGCCACACCGCCAGCACCGCAGCCGGCAACCAGGTGCGGGCCACGGCGTACGCCGCCCGCGGGACCGAGCACGAGTTCTCCGACGCCCGGGTGGTCACGGGCGTGGCCCCGCACGCCAACATCGTCGCCTACGACGTCTGCGACCCCTCGGGCTGCTCGATGAGCGCCATCACGGCCGCCATCGACCAGGCGATCCGTGACGAGGTCGACGTCGTCAACTACTCCATCGGGGCCGACGCGGTCTCCAGCCCGTGGAGTGACCCCGACGCGCTCGGCTTCCTCAACGCCCGGGCCGCCGGCATCCACGTGGCGGTCTCGGCCGGGAACGCCGGCCCCGGGGCCGGGACGCTCGGGTCCCCGGCGGACGTGCCGTGGGTGACCTCGGTGGGCGCGACCTCGCACAACCGGCAGTGGCAGGCGTTCGTCCGCGACATCAGCGCCACCGACGGTGCGACGCTGCCCGACATCGGCGGTGTGGCCTTCAGCGGCCCCACCGACGGGGCCCACCCGCTGGTCTACGCCGGCGACCTCGGCGCGCCCCTGTGCACGGCCGAGGCCCTCGCCGGCCAGGACCTGAGCGACCGGATCGTGGTCTGCGACCGCGGCGAGATCGGCCGGGTGGCCAAGGGGGTCAACGTGGCCGAGCGCGGCGCTGCCGGCATGGTGCTGGTCAACGACGCCGCCAGCGGTGCGTCGCTCAACGCCGACCCGCACGCCCTCCCGGCGGCCCACATCACCCACGCGGACGGCGAGGAGCTCAAGGCGTGGCTCGCCGAGCACACGGGCGCCCGAGCCGCCCTGAGCGGGGGCGTGCGCCACGTGGGCGACGACGTCGCCGACGTCGTGGCCGGCTTCTCCAGCCGCGGCCCGAACCGTGCCGTGGAGCTGGTCGGCCCCTCGGTCTCCGCACCCGGCGTGGACGTCCTGGCGGCCCACGGCACCGACAACGACGTCGCGTGGGGCTTCGTGTCCGGCACCTCGATGGCCAGCCCGCACACCGCCGGGGCACTGGCCCTGCTGGACGCCGTACGCCCGGACTGGACGCCTGCCGAGGCCCAGTCGGCACTGATGACCACGGCACACCGGGACGTGGCCGATACCGACGGCGGGGAGGCCACCTGGTTCGACATGGGCTCCGGTCGCATCGACCTGGACCGGGCCGCACGGGCGGGCCTGGTGCTCACCGAGGACGACGCGGGCTACCGCGCCGCCGACCCGGTCGAGGGCGGCGAGGCCGGGGAGCTCAACATCCCCGGCATGGCCGAGGACCAGTGCCTGCAGACGTGCACCTGGACCAGGACGGTGACCGCCACCGACACCGGCGCAGGCACCTGGTCGGTGTCCGCCGAGTCCCAGGGCGAGGGCCTGGAGCTGACCGCCGAACCGGCCAGCATCACCCTGGCCGAGGGCGAGAGCGTCGACATCGAGGTCACCGCGGACGTGTCGGCGGCGGACGGGTCCGAGCACCGCTTCGGCGCCATCGAGCTGACGCCGGGGGACGGCGCAGCCGCGCCGGCCGCCCACCTGCCGGTGGCCGTGGTGCCCTCCGCCGGGGTGCTGCCGGGGTCCGTCGACGTGGACACCCGCCGCGACGCCGGCTCCCACGTGGCCGAGGACCTGCGCGCGGTGGAGATCGAGGACCTGCAGGTGAGCGCCAGCGGGCTGGTGCCCGAGCAGTCCCGCGAGCTCAGCATCGCCCAGGACACCACCAACGACGACCCGTTCGACGGCAACGGCACCGAGGTGGTGCGCCTCGACGTACCGGAGGAGGCCACGCGCCTGGTGGCGCGGCTCGCCGACGGCACCGCGCACGACTTCGACCTGTTCGTCGGCACCGGTGAGGTGGCCGCCGCGAACGTGCGGTGCGCGAGCACGTCGCCCGGGAACGCCGAGAGCTGCGACGTCGGCGACCCCGAGGCGGGGTCGTGGTGGGTGCTGGTGCAGAACTGGGAGGCCAGCGGCACCGGCGCCGACACCGTCACCCTGGGCACCGCGGTGGTCGGCGGTGACGCGGGCAACCTCACCGCCGAGGGGCCCCGAGCCCACCCGCAGGGCGAGCCGTTCGACCTGCGCGTGGCCTGGGACGAGCCGGACATGGAGCCGGGGGACACCTGGTTCGGCGCCGTCACGCTCGGCTCGGGCCCCGACCGGCCCCAGGACATCGGCACGGTGCCGGTGACCGTGCGCCGGCACACCGACGCGGTGACCAAGCAGGCCGACGTCGAGGCCGCCGCACCCGGCGACACGCTCACCTACACCGTGGAGGTCAAGCCGAACGTGACCGGTGAGGACCTGCGCTACCGGCTCACCGACACCCTCCCCGAGGGCGCGACGTACGTGCCGGACTCCTTCTCCGGCGAGGGCGCCGAGGAGGTGCAGGTCGAGGACGGCGCGCTCACCTGGGAGACGACGATGCCCACGGCGGAGGGCCTCGAGGGCTCCTACGAGTTCACCACCAGCGCCGAGGACCCCACCTGCGTCAACCCCTTCACCGGCACCGCGGAGTACACCGACCTCGCGGAGTTCGGGATCCCGACCCAGCCGGGGATCGTCGGCGACGGGGTCGCGTTCACCGCCTTCGGCGACCTGTCCTTCGGCTTCTACGAGGACACCTTCGCGGGGCTCACGTTCACCGACGACGGCTTCCTCGTCCACGGGGAGGGCTACGCCGGCGACCCGTCCACCCCGCAGGAGCTGCCGGACGCCGCCGCCCCGAACCACCTGGCGGCGATGCTGTGGCAGGACATGGTCCTGACCCACGACGCCGACACCGGCGCCGGGGTGAGCCTGGCCACGGCCGGTGACCTGGCGATCGTGGAGTTCGACGGCCTGCGTCGGGCGGGGGACCCCGACGGCGCCCAGGGCACCTACGACATGGAGGTGTTCCGGGTCGACGGCAGCCGTGACCTGGTCTTCGCCTACGACGGCCTGACCGGCCCCCTCGACGGGGTCACGATCGGGGCGGAGAACGCCGACGGCAGCGCCGGGTCGGCGCTGGTGAACCGCGCCGACGCCACGGGAGCGATCGACGACGGGACGGTGGTGTGCGCGTCGTACACGGATGCCCGGCTCGAACCGGCCACGTTCAGCTACCAGGTCGAGGTCGGCCCCACGGTCACCGACGGGGACGTCCTGACCAACCACCTCGAGCACACCGTCGACGACCCCGCTGCGCACCCGATGACCGTCGAGAGCGAGGTCCCGGTCGCGGGGGACGACCGGCCCCAGGTCGTGGTCGACCGCGTGCGGGACGCCGTGGAGCCGCACCGCGACGGTCGGGTCGTGCTCCAGCGCCCCAAGGGCCTGCGCGGGGAGGCGCTCGAGGTCGCGTACGAGGTCGCCGGTGACGCCGCGCCCGGCACCGACTACGAGGAGCTCACCGGCACGGCGAAGTTCGCTCCGGGCCAGCACCGGGCGACCGTCGAGGTCGAGGTCATCGACCGCCCCGGGAAGCAGGGCACCCGCACGCTGGAGCTCACCCTGGTGCCCGGCCCCGGGTACCGACCCGGGGACCGGGGCACGGCCACCGTCGAGATCCGCGACCGACCCGGGAGGAGCTGACCGCCACCGTGACCGTCACCG
>CAZRKV010000097.1:0-9784 GCA_964600305.1 uncultured Nocardioides sp.
CATCTGGACCGCACCCAGCGGCTCGGACAGCTCGCGCTCGCCGCTGTAGCGCTCGTCACCGAGCCAGGTGTCCTCGGGGCCCCAGAAGATCTCCTCCGGCTCCCAGGCGTCCTCGCGCCCGAAGGCGAAGCCGAAGGTGGGCAGGCCCATGTCCTCCAGCGCCACGTTGCCGGCGAAGACCAGCAGGTCGGCCCACGAGATCTTGCGGCCGTGCTTCTTCTTCACCGGCCACAGCAGGCGGCGGGCCTTGTCCAGGCTGACGTTGTCGGGCCAGCTGTTCAGCGGCGCGAAGCGCTGCTGGCCGGTGCCGGCACCGCCCCGGCCGTCGTAGATGCGGTAGGTGCCGGCCGAGTGCCAGCCCATCCGGATGAACAGGCCGCCGTAGTGACCGAAGTCCGCCGGCCACCAGTCCTGCGAGTCGCGCAGGACGTGCTCCACGTCCGCCTTGAGCTCCTCCACGTCGAGCTTGGCGAACTCCTCGGCGTAGTCGAAGTCCGGCCCGAGGGGATCGGAGGTGGGCGCGTTGGCCCGCAGCACCGACAGGTCGAGCTTGTCGGGCCACCAGTCCTGGTTCGTGCGCGGGTGGCTGACGACCGGCTCCGGGACGGGATGGCGGGGTTCTCGCTCTCGCTGCCGCTCTCGGCCGCTCCCGTGACGGGGCACTTCTCGGTCATGGGCTTCCTTCCGGAATCAGTGGTGGGGTCAGGAGTGGGCGGTGGAACAGTCGGGGCAACGGCCCCAGTAGATGACCTCGGCCTCGTCGATGGCGAAGCCCCGGTCGTTCGAGGCGTCGAGGCAGGGCGCGGCACCGGCCGCGCAGTCCACGTCGGCGATCGCCCCGCAGGACCGGCAGACGACGTGGTGGTGGTTGTCCCCCACCCGCGCCTCGTACCGGGCGACGGAGCCCGACGGCTGGATGCGGCGCAGCAGCCCGACCCGGGTGAGCGCCCTGAGCACGTCGTACACGGCCTGGTGCGACACCTCGCCGAGGTCCTCGCGCACCGCACGGATCACCGACTCGGTGTCGGTGTGCGGCTGCGCATGGACCACCGACATCACGGCCACGCGGGGCCGGGTGACCCGGAGGCCCGCCTGGCGCAGCCGGTTCTCGAGCTCTGCGACCTCGGACATGGGCCCCAGTCTCGCGTGTGTTCTTGATCGAGTAAAGACAACGGGCCTGGGGGCCACCCGGACATCCGCCGGCCGGGCTCACCCGACGTCGACCACGACCTTGCCGACGTTGCGCCCGGCCAGCAGGTCCCGGAAGGCCTGCGGCGCGTTCGCCAGGCCCGCGACCCGGTGCTCGAGGTAGCGCACCCGCCCGTCGCGGACCCACGGCCCCATCTCCTCCTGGAAGGCCTCCTGGTGGGTCGGGAGGAACTCGTCCTGGATGAAGCCCCGGATCCGCAACGACAGCACGAGCACCCGGTTCATGAAGCCGGGCAACCGGTCCGGGCCCTCCGGGGCCTCGGTGGCGTTGTACTGCGAGACCAGCCCGCACACCGGGATCCGGGCGAACTTGTTCAGTCGCCGCGTGACCTGCTCGGTGACCGGCCCCCCGACGTTCTCGAAGTAGACGTCGACCCCGTCCGGGGTGGCGGCGGCCAGCCGCTCCTTGAAGTCGGGGGCCCGGTGGTCGACCGCCTCGTCGAACCCGAAGTGCTCGGTGAGCAGGCGGCACTTCTCCTCACCGCCCGCGATCCCGACCGCGCGTGCCCCCTTGATCCGGGCGATCTGGCCCACGGCCGAGCCGACCGGGCCGGTGGCCGCCGCGGTCACGACCGTCTCCCCCGCCTGCGGCTGCCCGATCTCCAGCAGCCCGGCGTACGCCGTGAACCCGGGCATGCCCAGCACCCCCAGCGCTGTCGACGGCGGGGCCAGCGAGGTGTCGAGACGACGGGTGTGCCGCGCGGGGACCACGGCGTGGGTCTGCCAGCCGCAGAAGGCCAGGACCACGTCCCCGGGCGACCTGGACTCAGAGCGGGACTCCAGCACCTCGCAGACCGTGCCGCCGATGACCACGTCGCCGACCTCGAGCGGGTCGGCGTAGGACTTCGCGCTGCTCATCCGACCCCGCATGTACGGGTCGAGCGACAGGTGGAGCACCTCGAGCAGCACCTGGCCGTCCTGCAGCGCGGGCAGGTCGGTGGTCACGGTCTCGAAGTCGCTGTCCTGGGGCTCGCCCACCGGACGGGCGGCGAGGCGGATCTGGGTGGTCTGCACCGGGCCGTGCGCCGTGCCGCTCACACGCGCCAGTAGTTGTTCGCGGCCGCCACGGTGGCGAACTCCACGGCGACCACGTGGGCCGCCATCGTCAGGGAGTCGGCGTCGGTGGCGTAGCCGGGCCGCAGCGTCTTGCGGGTCTCGGCGTCGGTCTGGATCGCCCCGATGGTCTTGCGGGCCATCGAGATGGCCAGCTCGCGGCCCTGCTCGGGGGTCTCGGTGATGAGGGTGCCGCCCGGGATGAGCGCCATGGGTATCTCCTGTCGGTGGGTGTGGTGGTCCTCAGGCTACGTCTGCGGCGTCGTCCTGTCCCCCGCCCCGGCGACCTCAGCGCGAGAGGTGGGCCAGGCAGCGGCTCGGCTCGACCAGCGGCTGGAGGTCGCGGACGGCGACCGGTGCCTCCATCCGGTCCAGCACCCCACGCATCAGGCCGAGGTGGATCGAGCACACGACCGGGTCGTGCCGCTCGGCCACCTCGAGGAAGGGGCAGTGGGTGACCTCGACCCGGAACGACTCGGGGGTATCGACGACGTGGGAGTCGAAGCCGATCTCGTCGAGGGCAGTGACGAGGGTGGCCAGCGCGGCGTCCTCGTCGGGCTGGTCGGGGACCGGCAGGGCCGAGGACCAGCCCCGGCCGACGCGCTCCGCGGCTGCCCCGGGATCGGGGAGCTCCTCGTGCATGAAGGCCGCGAGCATCTCCGAGAGTTGCCGGTAGCTCCGCCGGGCCACTGGTGGAGCCGCCGGGTTCGCGGCGTACCGGACCCGGGGGCGGCCCGGGGTCGTGCGCGGCTCGCGCTCGCGTACGACCAGCCCCTCCTGCACCAGCGCGTCCAGGTGGAAACGCACGGAGTTGGGATGCAGGCCCAGCCGGTCACCGAGCTCGCTCGCCGCCAGTGCCGCCCCGACATCCTGCAGCTGGGCGAGCACCCGCGCGCGCGTGGGCCCGAGCCCGTACGGCTGCGCGTCGCTGTCCGCCCCGGTCCCCACCCCGGTCATGATGCCACCCCTGGGTGCCTCAGCCGGCACGGCGGTACGACGCGCTGAGGCGCTGTTGCCTGGACAGCCAGCGACCACCGTGCATGTTCACCCAGCCCTGGCCGGGCTGTTCGCGGGGGTCGGGCAGCGGTCGGGGTGCCTGCCGTGGAGGAGCGGGCTCCAGACCGCGGTCCGCGATCGCTCGTCCCAGCCACTGCACGGCCGCGACGCCGATCTCCGGCGGCGCCCCCGGGACCTGGAGCACGGGCACGACGGGGGTGAGCGCGCGCCACTCCTCACGCCAGCGGCGTACCAGTCGCCAGGCGTCGCTGGAGATCGCGCCACCGGTGACGTCGACCGGGTACCCCCAGTCGCGGACCACCTCGCTGGTCGAGGCGGAACCACGCAACAGCGGGCTCAGCGTGGAACGCAGCACCGTCGCGTCTGCGATGGCCTCACCGCGTACCCAGAAGCTGTCGAAGAGCAGTCGACGCGCCGGGGCGGCGACCCCGGCGGCGTGGGCCTCGGCGTACGCCGTCGTGGTGGCCCACGTGGCGGGCGCGGGGCCGATCTGGCCGACCGGGAGCTCTTCGCCGGGCAGCAGCAGCTCCCGAACCCGCGCGAGCTCGGCCTGGAGCTCCTCGGCGCCCGGGGCCGTGTCCAGGCCCGGGCGGCGCGGGGCGTGCTCGACCGATCGCCATCCGACGTCGAGGCCGTCGGCCGCCAGGACGTCGACCCGCCGCGAGGCCAGATAGCTCCAGGGGCAGTTGAAGTCCCCGTGGACCACGATCCCCCCGGTCATGGCGTGGACTCCTCCGGACCGGCCACCCGGTGGATGCGGATCCGCCACGTCTCCGGCCCCTGCTCCACCGGCTCCCACTCGAACTGGCCGGCGTGCTCGGCGGCGAACTGGTAGTAGAGCGGCTTCGGGTCGTGATCGTTGACGAGCTCGAACGCCTCACCCGGGACGAGCGCGCCATAGGTCTCGAAGATCAGCTGGTGGCGCCGAGCGGGCGCCTCGTCACGTACGTCGAGCTGGTGGTCCATCCCTGCCTCCTCGGGGGGTCGCGGTGCTAGCATTTTTACGAACTTTTCGTAACAATGCAACCCGGAGGACGACATGACCTACGTCATCGGCTCACCGTGCATCGACATCAAGGACCGCGCCTGCGTCGACGAGTGCCCCGTCGACTGCATCTACGAGGGCCAGCGGATGCTCTACATCCACCCCGACGAGTGCGTGGACTGCGGCGCCTGCGAGCCCGTCTGCCCGGTCGAGGCGATCTACTACGAGGACGACCTCCCCGAGGAGCTCCAGCCCTACCTGGCCGACAACGATCGCTTCTTCGCCGAACCGCTCCCCGGACACAACACGGCCCTGGGCTCCCCGGGTGGGGCCACCAAGCTGGGGGCCATCGACGGCGACACCGAGCTCGTCGCGAGCCACCCACCCCAGGCCGAGTGACCCGGCCGGTCACCCCACCGGACAGGCATCCACGGACGTCTCCCCGGTGAGCGAGGTGCTCGAGCACGAGCACCGCACGATCGACGCCGCACGCGCTGGTTGGCGGTGCGAGATGGCCACCGGGCGACCGGTCAGACGGGTGGCCGCCGGTCGCCCCACGGCTGTTCGCGCTCGAGCTGGGCGGCCAGGCGCAGCAGCGTCCCCTCCGACCCCAGCCGGCCGACGAGCTGGGAGCCGATGGGCAGGCCCTGCTCGGTCCAGTGCAGCGGCACGCTCATGGCCGGGCGACCGGTCAGGTTGGCCAGCTGGGTGTAGGGCACCCAGCCCAGGTGCTGCCGGATCATCTGGTCGACGATCGGGGTGAACCGCAGCAGCCCCGCGCCCCTGGCCCGGACCAGGGCCCGCTGTGCACGGCGTACCGGCGCGGGCAGGTCCAGCTCCCCCACCCGCGGGGGCGGGGTGGCGGTGGTCGGGGTGAGCAGCAGGTCGTGGGTCGCGTGGAACTCCGCGAGCCGGCGGGTGTGCCGGTGCCGGTCCTCGGTGGCACGGATCAGCTCCACCGGCCTGGTGGCCCGGCCCAGCGCGGCCATCACCAGCGTGTCGGGCTCGAAGGCGGAGTCGTCGGCCCCGCTGCGCCGCTTGGCCTCGTCGACCTCGTACGCCGCGTGGGCGAACCACGTGGTGAGGAAGTCCCGCGCCAGGGCCTCGTCGTCGAACGGAGCCCGGTCGAGCTCGACGACCTCGTGGCCCAGTCGCCGGAGCAGGTCGGCGGTGTTACGGGCCGCCGCGAGCGCCTCCGGGTGCGGCTCGGGGGTGATCGCGCTGGCCGTGCACAACCCGATCCGCAGGCGCTCCGGGTCGCGCCCGACCTCGTCGGCGTACGGCGTCGTCGGGACCTCGGGGAGGTACGGCGACTCGGGCGTCGGCCCGGCCAGCACGTCCAGCATCGCCGCGGTGTCGCGCACCGACCGGGAGATCACCCCGTCCAGGGCGGTGCCCCCGATCCCCTCGGCGACCGCCGGCCCGGAGGGCACCAGCCCCCGGGACGGCTTGAGGCCGAAGAGGCCGCACGCCGAGGCCGGGATGCGGATCGACCCGCCTCCGTCGCTGGCCGCGGCGCAGGGCACGATCCCGGCCGCGACCGCGGCGGCCGACCCTCCCGAGGACCCGCCGGGGGTGTGGTCGGTGTGCCACGGGTTGCGCGCGGGAGCGAACAGCTGCGGTTCGGTGACGCCCTTGGCCCCGAACTCCGGGGTGTTGGTGCGCCCGATGACGACGAGGCCGGCGTCCAGCCAGCGCTGCACGACGGTGCTGGTCTCCGCACAGGGGGTGTCCGCCAGCGCCCGTGAGCCACAGCTCGTCGGGTGCCCCGCGAGGTCCTGGTGGAGGTCCTTGAGGAGGAACGGCACTCCCGCGAACGGGCCGCTGCCCCCGGTGACGGGCGGGTCGACCGCGCGCACCACGGCGTTGAGCCGGGGGTTCACCTCCGCCCAGCGGGACCGGGCGGCCTCGTGCACCTCCTCGGCCGTGACCTCACCGGCCCGGATCATCCCGGCCAGGCCGACGGCGTCGTGCCGGGCGTAGTCCTCCATGGTCCTCATCTCCTCACAGGGTGGCCGGGTCGAGGTCGAGCAGCTGCCGATCGCCGGAGTCGAGCAGGTCGAGCATCGGTCCCACCCGCGGCAGCTCGCGGGTGAGGAAGAAGCGGGCAGCGGCGCGCTTGCCCTCGTGGAAGTCGGTGCGCTGCTCCCCCGTGGCCAGCCACTGGTCCAGCCAGAGCCAGCCGACGACGAGGTGGCCCAGGGCCTCGAGGTACGTCGTCGCCTCGGCCAGCGTCGTCGCCGGGTCGTCGGACCCGGCCAGCCGTCCGGTGACCTCCAGCAGCCGGTCGACGGCAGCCAGCAGGTGGCGGGCCTGCGCCGCGGCCTCTCCGGAGATGTCGCCGGCCCGGGCGGCGGTGGCCCGGATCCGGTCGACGAGCAGCTGCAGGGCCGCGCCGCCGTCGAGCAGGACCTTGCGACCCAGCAGGTCCTGGCCCTGGATCCCGTGGGTGCCCTCGTGGATCGGGTTGAGCCGGTTGTCGCGGTAGTGCAGCTCCAGGTCGTGGTCCCGGGTGTAGCCGGCACCGCCGAGGACCTGGATGGCCAGGTCGTTGGCGGCCAGGCACCACTGCGCGGGCCAGCTCTTGGCGATCGGGGTGAGCAGCCCCAGCAGTCGCTCCGCCTCGGCGGCCCGGCCCTCGTCGAGCGACTCGATGTCGTCGACCAGCCGGGCGCAGTAGAGCTCGAGGGCGAGCGCGCCCTCGACGTAGGACTTCTGTGCCAGCAGCATCCGCCGTACGTCGGCGTGCTCGACCAGGGCGACCGGGGGCTCCTCGGGCGCCGCCCCCACGGGTCGGCCCTGGCGGCGCTCCCGGGCGTACTCGAGCGAGGTGAGGTAGCCGGTGTAGCCCAGGGCGGTGGCGTTGAGGCCGACCCCGATCCGGGCCTCGTTCATCATCGCGAACATCACCGGCAGGCCGCGGTGCAGCTCACCGACGAGGTGGCCCACGGCCCCCGGGCGGCCGCCGGGGGTGAAGGCGCCGTCGCCGAAGACCGGCGCGGTGTTCACGGTGCCCCGGAACCCCATCTTGTGGTTGATGCCGGCGAGGACGACGTCGTTGCGCTCCCCCAGCGTGCCGTCGTCCTCGACCAGGTGCTTGGGCACGGCGAACAGCGAGATCCCCCGGGTGCCCGCGGGGGCGCCCGGGGTGCGGGCGAGGACCAGGTGGACGATGTTCTCGGAGAGCTCGTGGTCGCCGCCGGAGATCCACATCTTCTGGCCGAACAGGCGGTAGCTGCCGTCGTCCTGGGGCTCCGCGCGGGTGGTGAGGTCGGCGAGGCTGGACCCGGCCTGGGGCTCCGAGAGCGCCATCGTGCCGAGGAAGCGTCCCTGGGTCATCGGCCCGACGTACCGCTCGACCTGGTCGCGGGTGCCGTGCCGGGACAGCAGGTTGGCCGCGGCGAGGGTGAGCAGGGCGTAGCCCGTGGTCCCGGCGTTCGCGGCGTGGAACCAGGCCATGCAGGCCCCGAAGACCGACTGGGGCAACCGCAGGCCGCCCACCTCCTCGGGGAGCGGCGCGGCGAGGAAGCCGGCGTCGGCGAACGCCCGCAGGGCCGGGGCGACGTCGGGGTGGACCTCGACCCGGTGCCCGTCGAAGGTGGGCTCGGCCAGGTCGGCGGCCCGGTTGTGCGGGGCGAACCGCTCCGTCGCCACCTCGGCGGCGAGGTCGAGCACCGCGTCGACGGTGTCGCGCGAGTGCTCCGCGAAGACCTCCCGCTCCAGCAGCGCCTCGGTGCGCAGCCACTCGTGCAGCAGGAAGTCCAGGTCCCTGCGGGACATGATCCGGCTCATCGCCCCTCCTCCTCGTCGTGGCCCCCTTGTCCGCCCACATTGTCAGCCACGCGGCGGAGGTGCCCGCCGGGGGCCACGAACACGGTGGCCAGCGTGGTGGCCCGCGTGGTGGCCAGGGTGGTGGCCAGGGTGGTGGCCCGCGTGGCGGTCAGGGGAGGTCGGTCAGGAGCGTTCGGCGGTGACGACGACGTTGCTCAGGTACTCGCCGTCGACGAAGTCCTCGCAGGTGACGACCACCAGGCGCCCCTCGACCTCCTGGCTGAACAGCTGCTCCGCCTTGCGGGCGATCCGCTGCTTGCCGTAGATCTGGACGTCGGAGACGCGGTAGTCGATGGGGCCCTCGTCGGTGCGCACGGTCAGGGGGTCGCCGACCTCGAGCGTCTCGAGGTCGTCCAGCGCTCCGCCCCCGTCGTTGACGGTGTGGCCGGCCATCAGGGCCGAGCCCTGGGCCGCACCGGGGAGCGCCCCGTCCGACCACCAACCGAGGATGCCCGGGTCGTCGGGGATGCCGAGGACCCCGTCGGGTGCCGTGACCGGCTGGATCGGGGCCTCGACCGAGAGCCGGGGGATCTCCAGGGCCTCCATCGACCCCGGATCGAGGTCGACCGCCGGCGGGTCCGCCGCCGCTCCGGTCGGGGACTCCGACGACGGAGCAGGGCTGCTCGGCGCCGCCGAGGGGGACGGCGTGGGATCGCCGGTGGCCGAGGGGTCGCCCCCGGCCGAACCGCTGAGGGTCCACACGAGTAGGGCAACGAGGAGCAGCAGGGTGGCCGCCGCAGCGGCCACCACTGCCCCTCCCCTGCGCCCGCGGATCATCTCCACGGTCGTTCCTCGATGTCGATCAGGCGCCAGCCGGGATCACCGTGGGCACCGACGTGGTGCCCTCCCCGGTCCCGTCGTCCTGCTGGTCGTCATCGTCGGCATCGTCGTCACCGGGCGGGACCTGGTCCGTGGGGTCCTGGCCGCCACGCGGGTCCTCCGGCTCGGGCTCGGGCTCGGGCTCCGGCTCCGGCTCCGGCTCCGGCTCCGGCTCCTGGGCCGGCACCACGGTGATGGTGTCCATCGTGGCGTCCTGGCCCTCGGCCAGCGTGCACGGCGTCTCGAGGGGGACCTCACCGTCGGGGGTCATGATCGTGAGGTTGCTGACGAACCCGTCACCGGCGGAGAGCACGATCTCGCCCTCCTCCGTGGCCTCGATGCTGCCCGGAGAACCGCTCGACTGCACGACCAGGGGCCCCTCGGCCGGGACGTCCGTCAACGGGGCCGTGGAGGTGTAGTCCATCGGGTTGCCGTCGACCAGCAGGCTGGTGTCGCTCGTGCCCTCCACCTGCTCCCCGCTCAGGAGCCCGCGGATGAGGTCGGCCGTCTCGGCAGGCACGGTCACCTCCGTGTCGACCGTGATGTCCGCGCTCTCGCCGACCTCCATGGTCTCCGGGGCGTTGGAGTCGGAGACCACCGTGAAGGTGACGTCGCCCACCAACGTCTCGCAGGTGTAGTTCAACGTTTCGGTGGCGGCCTGCGCGGTGCTGATGCCGGCCCCCAGCCCGACGGTGGCGGCGACCAGGCCGCCGGCTCCCACAACGGCGACCTTGCGTGTCCAGGGCATACGAGTCCCCGGTACGACATTCTTCATGCGCTTTCCCTCCCAAGAAGCAGCACTGCATGTTCAACTGTCGTTGCTACTTCGGGGTAGCAACCGGCGTTACGGTAGCCCAACCATCGGGTGAC
>CAZRKV010000098.1:0-9643 GCA_964600305.1 uncultured Nocardioides sp.
ACCGGGGTCCACGGCTCCGGGGTGTAGTCGAGACCGCCTGCACGCAGCACCGTGAACTGCGCGGCGATCTCGCTGGGTCCGTGCTGGTCGAGTTAGGCGTTGACGCCCTCGGCGTACGCCTGGAGCCCCCGGCGGGTCGCGGGGTCGACGAGGGCCAGCTCCCGCTCGGCGACGCGGCGCCACCCGAGGGTCCGGATGAACTTGTCGGTCTCGAGCCCGGTCTCGCCGAACAGCTCGCTCAGCCGGCCGGCGGTGACGTGCCGGCGCACGTCCATCTCGTAGAAGCGCTCCTGGGCGTGGACGTAGCCCTGCGCGCGCATCAGGTCGTCGGTCGTGTCGGCGTAGACCTGCGGGATGCCGTGCTCGTCGCGCACCACCTCGGCGGACCCGGCCAGCCCCGGCAGCTCCACCTCGCCCCCGGTCTGCGGCAGGGGGCGGCGTACGACGGCCACGGCCAGCACCGTGGTCACGACCAGCAGCAGCACCACCGCGACGGCGAGGTACGACGCCCAGCGCAGCACCCCGGGCCAGCGCCGGAAGCGTCGCCACCAGCGCGGACCGCGGGTGGAACCGGTGGGCACGGACGGGGAGCCGGACGCATCGCTCATGGTGGGCGACATTGTGCCGTAGAATTGGCAGTCGCGACGCCTGAGTGCCAGCGCGTCACCACATCGAGTCGACAAGGACGACCCAGTGCCCACTTACCAGTACGCCTGCACGGAGTGCGACCACGGCTTCGAGCAGTTCCAGAGCTTCAGCGAGGACTCCCTCACCGAGTGCCCCCAGTGCGGGGGCCGCCTGCGCAAGGTCTTCAACGCGGTGGGCGTGGTGTTCAAGGGGTCCGGCTTCTACAAGACCGACAGCCGTGCCGCCGAGAGCTCCTCCTCCACCGGGTCCGGTTCCTCCGAGAGCGGGGCCGGCAAGGACGCCGCCAAGGAGGGAGCGACCTCCGGGACCAGCACCGGAGCGAGCAAGTCCGACACCGCCTCGGGCTCCGGCGGGGACAAGGCCGCCGCCTCCTCGAGCGGGTCCTCGGGCAGCTCCTCGGGCACGGCGTCGGGGGGCGCCACCGCCGCCGCGTCCTGACCCTGTGGACGAGCACGGCGGCGGCCGGGCGATCCGCCCTACCGTCGGGCCATGTTGCCCCGCCGCCGTGACGCCCGCCCACACCGGTCGCTGCGCGACCGCGTCTCCGCCGGGGCCCGGCGGGTACGCCGCGCCGTCCTCGTCCGCCGGCGGCTCCTCGCCGCCCTGCTGACCGCCGCTGCGGTGGCCGGGGTCGTGCAGGCCCTCGCGCCCCCGGCCCCGGAGACGAGGCCGGTCCTCGCGGCGGGCTCGGACCTGCCCGCCGGCGCCGTGGTGGGGCCCGACGACCTGGTGACCGTGCGGGTCCCGCCCGCGGCCGTGCCGGACGGGGTGGTGACCGGCGAGGAGGCCGTCGGCCAGCGACTGGCCTCCCCGCTGCGCCGGGGCGAGCCGGTGACCGACGTCCGCCTGGTCTCCGGCTCGCTGCTGGCCGGGCGGCCGGGCGAGGTCGCCGTACCGCTGCGCATCCCGGACGCCGCCTCCGTCGAGCTCGTCGACGTCGGGGACCGGGTCGACGTGCTCGCGACGGACCCGCGCGGCCGGGAGGAGGCCAGCACGGTCGTCAGGGGGGCGCGGGTCCTGGCCCTGCCCGAGACCACGGCTCCCGGCCCCGCGAACACCCAGGGCGGGCGCCTGGTGGTGCTCGCCGTGGAGCGCGACGTCGCGCCGCGACTCGCCGCAGCCACCGCGCGAGCCTCGCTCAGCCTCACCCTGTGGGGCTAGACTCCCGGTCGACAGCCGCCCTCTCCCGGGGGCCCGACACGAAACGGATTGATCGATGGACGGCTTCAAGAACTTCATCCTGCGAGGCAACCTGGTCGACCTGGCGGTCGCGGTCGTCATCGCGACCTCCTTCGGCACGGTGGTCACCACCTTCACCAACTGGCTGACCTCGTTGCTGCCGTCCGGCCTGGACGACATCTTCAGCAACCAGCCGAACAGCTTCGGCGCCTTCCTCAACGCCGTGATCGCCTTCGTGATGCTCGCCGCGATCGTGTACTTCCTGGTGGTGCTGCCCTTCACCAAGGCCAAGGAGCGCTACTTCCCCAGCCCCCCGCCGGGGACCCCCGAGGACATCGAGCTGCTGCGCGAGATCCGCAACGCGCTGACCTCGACCGCGGGCCCCGACCAGGCCGCGGGCCCCGACCGGACCTGACCTCAACCGTGGTGCGGGGGCACCTGCTCCCGCCACCACCTGTCCCTGGCGGACTCCTCCTCGGGGCGCTCGGCTTCCCGCTCGTCGCTGGTGGTCTCGGGGAAGACCTCACCGAAGACGGCGTGCAGCCGGCGCCGCCGCGCCTCGGGTGTCTCCGGCGTCTCGGGGCTCACGAGCACAGTCCGTGCTGCTCGGCCAACTCCTCGTCGGTGAGCCGCTCCGGGGAGGCCGACTCCGACGGGCTCGCGGATCCGGACGGTGGGGTCGACTCCGGGGGAGCCTCCGACTCCGAGGGGGACGCCGTGCCGGAGGGGCTCCCCCCAGCAGGCTCGCCGGTCCCGGGGGGAGCCGCGGCGGTGATCCGGCCCCCGAGCAGCTCGGCGGGAAGCGCCTCGTCGCGCTGGACGTGCCTCCAGAGGCGGTCGGCCTCATCGGTCCAGATCACCCGGTTGGGGTCCGGTTCGTAGGTCTCGAACGGCGTGGTGATGAACTGGATGTCGGCGAGGCCGGTGTCGCGGAACTGCAGTCCCAGGTCCGCCAGCCGGGACAACGACCCGATGTCGTCGTCGAGGGTGAGCGACTCGGTGGCGGCGTCGAGGAACTTCACCAACCGGTCCGGGCGGGCGAGCGTGCCGGCGGAGACGACCTTGTTGGCCATCGAGGCGATGAAGGCCTGCTGGCGCTTCATCCGCCCGATGTCGCCGTTCGCGGACAGCTTGTGCCGCTCGCGCACGTAGTTGAGCGCCTCCCGCCCACGGACGGTGCGCGTGCCGGCCTCGAGCGCGATGCCGTGGGCAGGGTCGATCGCGTCCTCGGGGATGCACACCTCGACGCCGTCGATGGCGTCGACCATGCCCTGGAACCCGTGGAAGTCGACCATCACCCAGTGGTCGACGCGCACCCCGGTGAGCTGTTCGACGGTCTGCAGGGTGCAGGCCGGCCCACCCACCGTGAAGGCGTTGTTGAACATCTCCAGGCCGTTGCTGGCCGGGATCGTCTCCCCATCCTCGCCGGTGCACTCGGGCCGCTCGACCATGGAGTCGCGAGGGATGCTGATGCCGTACGCCCGCTCCCGGTCCGCCGACACGTGCATGAGCATGGTGGTGTCGGACCGGGCGCCCCCACCGGTCAGGCCGTCGATGTTGTTGCCCTCACCCTCACGGGCGTCCGACCCCATCACCAGCACGTTCAGCGGTTCCTTGGGCCCCTCGACCTCGACCTTCTCCGGTCGGTCGCTGAGCTGGGCCTCGATGTCGGCCACCCGCAGGTTGCCATCGAGGTGACGGTAGACGAACACGACCGCCAGCGCGGTCACCAGCGCGAGGACGACGACGGTGGCCGCCAGCACCCGCAGGACCGCCTGCCGGCGCGACCCCGGCCCGCGGTGGCGGGCGTCCGGGGACTGCCGGCCTGGGCGGGCGGTCGGGTGCTGGGACACGTAGCGAGGCTCCGGGGTGGGGATGGGGCGAGAGGAGAACCTACCGGCTCCACCCATATTCTTCCCGAGCCGTGGTCAGAGCCACAAACTCGGTCCCGTAGCATCGACCACCCGGCCCCAGTAGCTCAGCGGATAGAGCAGCCGCCTCCTAAGCGAAAGGTCGCAGGTTCGACTCCTGCCTGGGGCGCGCTGTGGTCGTGACCGGACCAGCCCCGGCAGGGAGGTCGAGTTCGTGGAAGCCGAGCAGACACTCGGAGTCCGGCCATGATCGGACGACTGCGCGATGCCGCGCGCCATCCGGAGTTCGTCACCGACGCCCTCCAGATCGCCAAGAGCACCGTCGCGGCGACCGTCGCGTGGTGGCTGTCGGTCAGGGCGCTGGACTCCCAGCTACCGTTCCTGGCCCCGTGGACCGCCCTGCTGACCGTGCACGCCACGGTCTTCCGTTCCCTCGCACGTGGGGTGCAGACCACCGTCGCCTCGGCGGTCGGGGTGGGACTGTCCTTCGTCGTCGGCGCCTTCCTCGGGGTCAGCCTCTGGACGTTCGCCCTCGCCCTCTTCGTCGGTCTCGTCGGCTCGCGCCTCACCTGGCTCCGCGACGAGGGGGTCGCCATCGCCACCACCGCCGTGTTCGTGCTGGGCAGCGGCTTCAGCGAGCAGGCCCCGCTGCTGGGCGACCGGCTGCTCGAGGTCGGGGTCGGTGTCGCGGTCGGCGTCGTCGTGAACATGGCCGTGGTGCCCCCGTTGCGCGACCAGCAGGCGGCCCGCTACGTGGACAGCACCAACCGCCGGATGGGCGACATCCTGATCAGCATGGCCGACGACCAGGAGCACGCGTGGAACACCGACCGGGCCGAGGCGTGGATGTCCGAGACGGTGTCGATCGACCGTGAGCTCGACTCGGCCTGGCAGATCGTGCGCTTCGCCCGGGAGAGCGCGCCTGAACCCTCGCCGTCACGTCCCCTCACCACGTCGGAACCGCGACTGGCGACGCCAGGACCCACACGACGTCGGCCGGGTCGGGTACGAGGACATCCTGGCGCGGGTGGGTGAGGGCGTCTCGCACCTGCGCCACCTCGCCCGGACCATCCGGGAGGCCAAGTACGCCGAGGGGCGCTGGGACGAGGACTTCAGGGCGCGATGGGTGGCGATCCTCCGGGACGCCGGCCACGCCATCAAGGATCCGGACGTGGAGGTCGAGCCCATCCACGACCGCCTGGACGCCCTCGCCGGCCACGTCGCCGGCCAGCGGGCCGCGGCTGACGACCTCTGGCCGTTCTACGGGTCGTTGCTCACCAGCCTGCGTCACATCGCCGTCGTCGTCGACGACGTGGCCTCGGCACGGGAGGCGCGGGAGCAGGGCCCGGGCCGGACCCCGGCCTGAGCCCACCCGGGCTCACAGCACCTCGAAGCGCAGGCCGGCCCGCTGCAGGCGGGCCAGCAGCCGGTCCCCCATCGCCTGCGCCGTGGTGACCGACCCCGAGGTGGTGGGGTTCTCGTCGCGGGCCAGGCACATCGCGGACTCGGCGAGCATCTTCGACGTCTCGGTGTAGCCCGGGTCCCCGCCCGAGACGCGGGTGTGGACCGTCGTACCCCCGGCCTCGCCGACGAAGTCCACGGTGAACCAGGACTTCTCCCGGCGGGCCTCCGAGGGGCCCTGCCCGGGCTCGATCCGCTTCAGCAACGCCTCGCGCACCGGCTTGACCTGGGCGGCCACCGCGAGCGCGCCCGCGCCCAGGCCGCCGCCGACGGCGTACCGGAGCGTCCGGGTGCCGGCGAAGTGGGAGTAGCGGAACCGCGGCCCGTACGCCGGCAGGGCGGCGCCGCTGCGGGCGACGACGAAGGGGTCGATGGTGGGGAGCGGGACCAACCAGTACCCGAGCACCGGGTCGCGGTGCGGCCGCCCGGCCACGGCCCGGGACGAGCGACCCTCCGGCCGCGGCTCGCGGCGCCGCCGCTCCCCCATCGCCGCCTTCATCTCCCGGGCCCGGGAGAAGGCGGTGAGCGCGGAGTGGAACGTGCCGCCGGAGAACTGGGCCGCGGAGCGCACCACGCCGCGCAGCCGGATCGGTTCGGTCGCGGGCAGCTGCTGGACGGTGAAGTACGCGCCGAGGTCGTGCGGGATCGAGTCGAAGCCGCAGGCGTGCACGATCCGTGCCCCGGACGCGACGGCCTGCTCGTGGTGCTCCAGCCACATCCGGTCCACGAACTCCGGCTCACCGGCGAGGTCGACGTAGTCGGTGCCGGCCTCGGCGCACGCGGCGACCACCGGCCCGCCGTGCTGGAGGTAGGGGCCCACGGTCGTGGCCAGCACCCGGGTCCGGCGGGCCACGTCGGCCAGCGACGAGGGGTCCGTGGCGTCGGCGTGCAGCAGCTCCAGCTCGGCGTACATCGGGTGGATGGCGGCCAGCTTGTCCCGCACCTGCTCCAGCTTGTGCCGGTTGCGGCCGGCGAGCGCCCAGCGCAGGTCGCTGGGCGCCTGCCGGGCGAGGTACTCCGCGGTGAGGCCACCGGTGAAGCCGGTGGCACCGAGCAGGACGACGTCGAGGTCTCGCGAATCCATGCGCCCATCGTGGCAGCCCCCTCCCGGGGTCCCGGCGTAGGCTGCCGGACATGTGCCGCAACATCCGCCCGCTGAACAACTTCGAGCCGCCGGCCACGGACGACGAGGTCGCGGCGGCGGCACTGCAGTACGTGCGCAAGGTCGCCGGAGCCACCCGCCCCTCCCAGGCCAACCGGGAGGCCTTCGACCGCGCCGTCGACGAGGTCACCCGGAGCACCCGCCGGCTGCTGGACTCCCTGGTCACCACCGCGCCCCCGAAGGACCGGGCCGTCGAGGCCGAGAAGGCCCGGGCCAGGGCGGCGGCCCGCTACGCCCGGTGAACAGCCGACCATGAGCACCCTCCCGGCCACTCCCGCCCCCGGCGCCACCGCTGCGCCGTACGACGAGGTGCTCGCCACGATCGGGGACCGACCGCTCGTGGTGCTCACCGGGGCGGGGGTGAGCACCGACAGCGGCATCCCCGACTACCGCGGCCCGGACAGCCCACCGCGGCGCCCGATGACCTACCAGGAGTTCGTCGGTACGCCGGAGGCCCGGCAGCGCTACTGGGCGCGCTCCCACCTCGGCTGGGGCCGGATGCGACGGGCCGACCCCAACCCCGGGCACCGGGCGCTGGCCCGCACCCCCGGCGTGGACCTGCTCATCACCCAGAACGTCGACGGCCTGCACGAACGGTCCGGCCAGGCGCCCCTGGTCGCCCTGCACGGCCGGATCGCGGACGTGGTGTGCCTGTCCTGCCGGGCCACCGGCACCCGGGACGCCCTGCAGGACCGGCTGACCGCGCTCAACCCGGGCTGGGTCGAGCGGTACGCCGCCGCGGAGGACCGGCCGGACGGCGACGTGGCCCTCGAGGAGACCGCGGACTTCGTCGTCCCCGACTGCGCGGACTGTGGCGGGGTGCTCAAGCCGGACGTGGTGTTCTTCGGGGAGAACGTGCCCCGGGCCCGGGTCGAGCGGTGCTACGACGCGGTCGATGCGCTCGCCGACCGGGGCGGTGTCCTCGTGGTGGTCGGGTCCTCGCTGAGCGTCATGAGCGGGTTGCGGTTCGTCAAGCGTGCGGCCGGGGCCGACGTCCCGGTCGTCATCGCCAACCGGGGCGGGACCCGAGGCGATTTGCTGGCGTCGTACCGGCTCGAGTGCGGGTGCAGCGAGTTCCTGGAGTCGCTCGCGCGGGCCCGGGGCTGAGGCCCCTCACAGCCTCCGCACGAAGATGTGCTCAGCGGCCTCGGGGACGATCTCGGCGGTCTCGCCGCCGGAGCCGATGAGGACGCCGGAGGGGGTGGCCACGACCGTGACGGTCTTGTCGGGCATCGCGCCGACCCGCCGCAGGGCGCTCATCAGCGCCTCGTCCTTCTGCATCTCCTCCGAGATCCGCCGGACGTGCACCTTGGCCTCGCCGGACTCGACCACGTCGGAGAGCGACTCCACGCCGTGCATGAAGTGCTCACCCGGCTCGCCGTGCCCGAGCTCCTCCATGCCGGGGATGGGGTTGCCGTACGGCGACTCGGTGGGGTGGTCGAGCAGCTCGAGCAGTCGCCGCTCGACGTTCTCGGACATGACGTGCTCCCAGCGGCACGCCTCGGCGTGCACCAGCTCCCAGTCCAGGCCGATCACGTCGGTCAGCAGCCGCTCGGCGAGGCGGTGCTTGCGCATCACCCGGACCGCCAGCGACCGACCGGTGTCGGTCAGCTCGAGGTGACGGTCCCCCTCGACCGTGAGCAGCCCGTCGCGCTCCATCCGGGCCACGGTCTGCGACACCGTCGGGCCGCTCTGGTGCAGTCGCTCGGCGATCCGGGCGCGCAGCGGCACGATGCCCTCCTCGATCAGCTCGTAGATCGTGCGGAGGTACATCTCGGTGGTGTCGATGAGGTCACTCACCCCTCCATTGTGGCCCATCGCCGTGCGCCGTGCGCTCCCCCCGACCCCGTGCGGCAGGATGTGGGCATGACCGAGCACCTGCCCGCCGGCGAACTCGTGATCCCGTACCGCTTCCGCGGGCCTGCGGCCTCCGGCAACGGGGGCTGGTCGGCCGGCGCCCTGGCCCGGCTGCTGCACGAGCGGGCCACGCCGGAGGCCCACGGCTCCTGGCCGGCCACCACGGTCACCCTGCGCCAGCCGCCCCCGCTGGACACCACGATGTCGCTGTCCTGGCCCTCCCCGGACCAGGTGGTCGCCTCCCGGGACGACGAGGTGGTGCTCGAGGCGCGACTGGGGGGCGATCTCCCCGATCCGCTGCCCCCGGTGACCGCCGAGCAGGCGCGCGCCGCGGAGGCGTCGTACGCCGGCCTGACCACGCACCCGTTCCCGACCTGCTTCGTGTGCGGCACCGGGCGCGGCCCCGGCGACGGGCTGCGGATCTTCCCGGGCCCCGTGGCCGGCGACCCCGACGACGCCCACCGGGTCGCGGCGACCTGGACGCCGGACGAGTCGACGGCCGAGGACTGGCACGAGTACGACGAGGCCCGGCGCTGCGCCTCCCTGGCGACCACGTGGGCGGCGCTGGACTGCCCCGGGGCCTGGAGCGCCGACATCGAGGAGCGTCCGCTGGTGCTCGGGCGGATGACGACCGCGGTCGACGCCCTCCCCCGCCTCGGCGAGGAGCACGTCGTGGTGGGCCGACTGCTGGGCATCGAGGGGCGGAAGAACTTCGCCGAGACCACGCTGTACGACGCCGACGCTCGGGTGGTGGCCCGGGCCCACCAGGTGTGGATCGAGATCGACCCGAACCGGTTCGCCTGACCCGATGGCGCAGCACCGGCCCCCGTGGTGGCAGCACGCGGTGTGCTACCAGGTCTACGTCCGCAGCTTCGCCGACGGCGACGGCGACGGCGTCGGGGACCTGCCCGGGGTGATCGACCGGCTCCCCCACCTGCGCGACCTGGGGGTGGACGCGGTGTGGCTCACCCCGTTCTACCGCTCGCCCCAGCACGACCACGGCTACGACGTGGCCGACCCCCGGGACGTGGACCCGCTCTTCGGGACCCTCGCCGACGCGGAGCGGCTGGTCGAGCGGGCCCACGACCTGGACCTGCGGGTGCTGGTCGACCTGGTCCCCAACCACACCTCCGTGGAGCACCCCTGGTTCGTCGCCGCCCTGGCCGGCGATCCCGAGGGCCCGGAGCGGGCCCGCTACCTGTTCCGGGAGGGCCGCGGCCCGGACGGGGCCGAGCCGCCCAACAACTGGGAGTCCCTCTTCGGCGGTCCGGCCTGGACCCGGGTCGCCGACGCGCCCGACGGCCGCTCCCAGTGGTACCTCCACCTCTTCGACCCGACCCAGCCGGACCTGGACTGGCGCAACCCCGAGGTGCAGGCCGAGTACGACGACGTGCTGCGGTTCTGGCTCGACCGCGGCGTCGACGGGTTCCGCATCGACGTCGCCCACGGCCTGGTCAAGGAGGAG
>CAZRKV010000099.1:0-9642 GCA_964600305.1 uncultured Nocardioides sp.
GGTCGGCGCCGAGCCGACCCGCGTGGGGGAGCGGCTGCACGTGCAGCAGGTCGACGCCCAGCTGCGCTTCGAGCAGTCCTGGGCCGACATCCAGCGCTACGTGCTCTCCGTCCTCGACGTCGCCGGGGTCGACCCGGTCGCGGCCGAGGAGCTGTCGGTGCTGCCCGGCGCCGAGGAGGTCTTCGCGCTCCTGGAGCTGCGGCTGCACGTGCTGTCGGGGGAGTGGGACGTCATCGTCGTCGACTGCGCCCCCACCGCCGAGACCCTCCGGCTGCTGGCGCTGCCGGAGGCGCTGGGGTGGTACATGCAGCGGGTCTTCCCGATCGAGCGGCGGGTGGTCAAGGCGCTCCGTCCGGTGCTGACCCGCACCGCCGGCGTACCCATGCCCGAGGACGACGTCTTCGACGCCGTCGAGCGGCTGCACGGGGAGCTGGAGGAGGTCCACCAGATCCTGGCCGGCCCCGGCACCAGCGTCCGGATCGTGCTGACCCCGGAGGCGGTGGTGCTGGCCGAGGCCCGCCGCTCCTACACCACGCTCTCGCTCTTCGGCTACCGCGTCGACGGGGTGGTGGCCAACCGGATCTTCCCCGAGGCCGGCGCCGACGAGTGGCGCTCCGGCTGGGTGGCGGCGCAGTCCCGCGTGCTCGCCGAGGTGGAGGAGTCCTTCAGCGGGCTGCCGATCTGGCGCTCGTCGTACCGGGCGGGAGAACCGGTCGGGGCGAGTGCGCTGGCCGAGCTCGCCAGCGAGGTGTACGCCGACTCCGACCCGCTGGCCGAGCCCACCGGTGACGGCCCGTTCGGGGTGACGCGCACCGACGAGGGAGCCGAGCTGCGGCTGGCGCTGCCCGGTGCCACGCGTGAGGCCGTCGACCTCGCCCGCACGGGCAACGAGCTGGTGGTGACCGTGGGGTCGTATCGTCGTCTCCTCACCCTTCCCGCCGGCCTCTCCCGCATGCGGGTGGCCGGCGCGAGGGTCCACGACGGTGAGCTCAGGGTGCGGTTCGACGGGAGTTCGAGTGACTGACGGGCACGACCACGAGGTCGGGAGCGTGACCGACGAGGCGGCCAAGCTGCTGGCGGCGCTGTCCGGGTGGGCACACGAGTACGGGTCCGACGTGGGGCACGGGGTCTCCGACCTCGCCGCGACGTTCTCCCGCGCCGCCCACGGGTTCGACGAACACATCGCCACCGGGGCCGAGGAGTGCCAGTGGTGCCCCGTGTGCCGCGGCATCCACCTGGTCCGCGAGACCAGCCCCGAGGTGAAGGCCCACCTGGCGAGCGCCGCCTCCTCGCTGATGCAGGCCGCGGCCGGCCTCCTGGCCACCGACCACCACGGCTCCGCCCGCCGGGACGGCTCCGGCAACGTGGAGCACATCGACCTGGACGAGGAGTGAGCGCCCCGGTGGGGGGCGAGGGGGCGACCGCGCTCGCCTGCGGGGTCGACATCGGCGGCACCAAGATCGCCGGCGGCCTCGTCGACGCCGACGGCACCGTCCTGGCCCGTGACCGGGTCGACTCCCCGCGTGACGCCGACGCGATCAGCGCCGCTGTCGCCGCGCTCGTGCAGCGACTCGTCGGCGACCAACCGATCGCGGCCGTCGGGGTCGGGGCCGCCGGGTTCGTCGACCGCACCCGGTCGCGGGTCCTGATGGCGCCCAACCTCCCGTGGCGCGACGCCGACCTGCGCCACGACCTGGAGCAGCGGCTCGGCCTGCCGGTCGCGATCGAGAACGACGGCAACGCCGCCGCGTGGGGGGAGTTCCGGTACGGCGCCGGGCGCGACATCGACGACCTGCTGCTCCTCACCGTCGGCACCGGGGTCGGTGGCGGCGTCGTCCTGGACGGGCGGCTGTACCGCGGCGCCTACGGCGTGGCCGGGGAGGTCGGTCACCTGCGCGTGGTCCCGAACGGGGTGCGCTGCGGGTGCGGGAACCGCGGCTGCCTGGAGTCCTACGCCTCCGGCACCGCGCTGGAGCGGCGCGCCCGCGAGCGGGCCGGCGCGGGCGAGCCCGGATCCGAGGCCATCCTCGCCCGCGTCGCGGGGGACCCGGCCGCCATCGGCGGCCGACTGGTCACCGAGCTGGCGCGGGAGGGGGACCCGTTCGCCACCTCGCTCCTGGCCGAGGTCGGCCACTGGCTCGGCGAGGGCATCGCCTCCCTCGCCGCGGTCCTCGACCCCGCCGTCGTGGTGGTCGGGGGTGGCGTCTCCGCGGCCGGGGACCTGCTGCTGGGCCCGGTCCGCGAGGCCTTCGCCGACCACCTCACCGGCCGGGCGCACCGCCCGCTCGCCGAGATCCGCCCCGCCGAGCTCGGCAACCTCGCCGGCCTCATCGGCGCGGCCGACCTGGCCCGCCGCGAGTGATGGCCGGCACCTGGATCGGGGTCGACGTCGGCGGGACCAAGGTCCTCGCCGGGGCCGTCGACGCCGAGGGGCACCTCGGGGCGACCGCGCGACGGCGTACCCCCGCTGTCGGTGCGACCGCCGAGGAGCTGGAGGACGCGCTCGACGACGCGGTCCGCGCCGTCGCCGGGGACGAACCGGTCGCGGGCGTGGGCATCGCGGCGGCCGGATTCGTCGACGCGGCCGGCGAGCGGGTGCGGTTCGCGCCGCACCTGCCGTGGCGGGGTGAGCCGGTGCGCGAGCTCTTCGCCGCGCGCTGGGGGGTGCCCGTCGTGCTGGACAACGACGCGAACGCCGCTGCCCTGGCCGAGCACCGGTACGGCGCCGGGCGCGGCGCCTCCGGCCTGCTCATGATCACCATCGGCACCGGCATCGGGGGTGCCTGGCTGGTGTCCGGGAGGGTGCACCGGGGCCGCAACGGGATGGCCGGCGAGTTCGGGCACGCGCAGGTGGTGCCCGACGGGCGGGCGTGCGAGTGCGGCCAGCGGGGGTGCTGGGAGCAGTACGCCAGCGGCCACGCCCTGGTGCGGGCTGCCCGGGAACGGATGGGCCACGCCCCGAGCCTGCTCGAGGACGCCTGCGGCGGGGCCCACGACCGGCTGACCGGGGACATGATCACGGCGGCCGCCGACGACGGTGACCTGGTGGCCCGCGAGGCGTTCGCCGAGGTGGGTGAGTGGCTCGGCGTGGGGCTGGCCGGACTGGTGGCCGGCTTCGATCCCGACGTGGTGGTCGTCGGTGGCGGGGCCGCTGCGTCGGGGGAGCGGCTGCTGCGGCCGGCCCGCGAGGCCCTGGCGCAGCGACTCGTCGGCGCGGGCCACCGCGAGCTGCCCGAGGTCGTCACCGCCGCCCTGGGGCCGGAGGCCGGCGCGATCGGGGCGGCAACGCTGGCCCGCGAGGCGTGCGGCTGAGCATCGGACCGGCCCCGACTGGTGCGGTGCTGTGGTCGCGAGCAACCCCGAAAACGCCATCTTCAAGGTCCATAACCCCGCGTTACACGGGGCAGCACGTCAGAGCCGGGAGCCGTCGTCCCAGGGGTTCCGGGGCTCGTGCGGCATCGTCCAGAGCAGATAGCCGAATCCGCCGATGAAGGCGGCCAGCAGGGCCATCCCGAGCCACTGCGGGACGGTGGCGCCGGCGAGCACGAACAGCAGCACCAGCGCGGGGGAGCCGAAGAGCCCCAGCCAGGCCAGCAGCCGGGGCGGGGGCGGCAGGTCGACCGGGGGATCGGGCGGGATGAAGCCCTCGTCCTCGTGGTCGATCGGCTCGTCGTACGGCGCGGACGGGCGCGCGGCCGCCGGCTCGTCCTCGGCGCTGGGACCCAGGCCGGGGCCGGGGAGCAGCGGGCCACCCGGGTCCTCGGGCTCGGTGTCGGTGTCGTCCTCGGAGGGCGCGGAGTCGGCGCGCTCGTCGAGGGTGGCGCGCTCGCCGTAGTTCTCGACGATCGCGCGCCAGGCCTCGTCCTCCTCGCGACTGGTCACCCCTTCAGGGTAGGCAGCCGGGGAAGGGAAGGGCCATGCGCTCAGTCCCGCGGGGAGGTGCCGGTGACCCGCGCCACGAACGCCGCCGACTCCGCGAAGATCCGCGGGGCGTCGTTGTCCAGCGTGGCCACGTGGTAGCTGTCCTCCAGGATCCGCTCGGTGATGTCGGTCGACGACACGCGCGCGGCGATGATGCGGGCCGAGGACGGGTCCACCACGTGGTCCTCCGAGGAGCGGAACATCAGGATCGGTGCGGTCACGTCGGGCAGGCGGGGGCGCAGCTGCTTCCAGGCCGCGACCATGCTGCTCAGCGCCCGCAGCGGCGTCCGGTCGTAGCCGTGCTCCTCCACGCCCTGCTTCTTGATGTCGTTGCCGATGCCGCGGATCCCCGGCACCACGTGCTTGAGGATCGGCAGCGCGAGCAGCTGCTTGTTGGTGCTGTTGACGGCGGCGTTGACCAGCATCACCCCCGACACCTCGCGCGGACGGTCGGCGGCCAGCCGCAGCGCCAGCGCCCCACCCATCGACAGCCCGCCCACGACCACGTCGTCGTTCTCGGCCACCAGCTTGTCCAGGGCGCGGGTCACCTCGGCGTACCAGTCGCGCCAGCTGGCGCGGTTGAGCTCCTTCCAGTGCGTGCCGTGACCGGGCAGCCGCGGCGCCTCCACGGCGTACCCCAGCTCGGCGAGGTGCTCGCCCCACGGGCGCACCGAGTACGGCGAGCCGGTGAACCCGTGGCTGAGCAGGACGCCCACCCGGCGGCCCCCGGTGAGCTCGGGTCGGGCGGGCAGGGACAGGGGAGCAGCACTGGGGTCGATCGGCATGGACGCATTGTGCCCGACCTGGTCTAGTGTTTCTCCCGGAGTCGGAGGCGTCCCGAAGGAAGGCAGCACACGTGGTCTACTGGTTGCTGAAGTTCGTCTTCATCGGGCCCTGGCTCCGCCTGGTGTTCCAGCCCCGGGCCGAAGGTGCGGAGAACGTCCCCGACGAGGGTCCGGCCATCCTCGCCAGCAACCACCTCTCCTACGCCGACTGGCTGTTCATGCCGCTGACGATCCCGCGGCGGGTGACCTTCGTGGCCAAGGCGGAGTACTTCACCTCACCCGGCCTCAAGGGCTGGTTCCAGAAGATGTTCTTCTCCGGCGCCGGCCAGGTGCCGATCGACCGCAGCGGCCACAGCGCCGCCGAGGGAGCCCTGACGACCGCGAAGCGGATCCTGGGCCAGGGCGAGGTGTTCGGGATCTACCCCGAGGGCACCCGCTCCCACGACGGGCGCCTCTACCGGGGCAAGACCGGCGTCGCCCGGCTCGCCCTCGAGACCGGCGTCCCCGTGATCCCGGTCGCCGTGGTCGGCACCAACCAGCTCGCGCCCCCCGGCAAGAAGTTCGGCACCTTCACCCGGCCGCGGGTCCGGTTCGGCAAGCCCCTGGACTTCTCCCGCTACGAGGGCCTCGAGAGCGACCGCTACGTCCTGCGGTCGGTCACCGACGAGGTCATGTACGAGATCATGCGGCTCTCCGGCCAGGAGTACGTCGACATGTACGCCACCAAGGCCAAGGAGCTGGCCAAGCGGGCGGAGAAGGACGCGGCGAAGCGCGCCGCGAAGGACGCCCCCGAGGACGACTCCCCGGGCACGTCCCAGGACGCGACTCCTGCCGGCGAGGGCCACGAGCGGGCCTCCTGACCGCGGTGGCCACCGCGCGGCGTACGCCGGCCGCCCTCGCCGTGGAGGCCCAGCTCCTCCGCGCGCTCGCAGTGCTCCGGGTGGTGGTCACCCTCGCGACGGTGCTGCTCGCGTGGTACCACCTCGACACCTTCACCCGGCCGCTGATCGGGGTCGCGGTGCTCGCGGGGCTGGTGGCCTGGAGCGGTGTCACGATCCTGCTCCTCCGGCCCGGGAGCCGGGCCGCCCCGTGGTTGCTGCTCGGGGACCTCGCCGCGGCGGTGGTGGCCCTGGCCGCGACCCCGCTCGTCAAGGGCCCGGACCCGGGCACCACGCTGCCGGGCCTCTGGGTGATGGTGGTCGTGCTGACCTGGGCGGTCCACTGGCACTGGCGCGGTGGGCTGCTCGCCGCCGTGGTGGTCTGCGCGGGCGACCTCCTGGTGCGGGCCGAGCCCACCCAGGCGGTCTACGGCAACCTCTTCCTGCTGCTCGTGGGCGGACCCCTCGTCGGCTACCTGGCCGCGTCGCTCGAGTGGATGGCCACCCAGCGCGACGCGGCCGAGCGTGCGGCCGCGGCGGCCGCCGAGCGCACCCGCCTGGCGCGTGCGGTGCACGACGGCGTGCTGCAGGTGCTCTCGCTGGTGCAGCGCCGGGGGCGGGAGTCTGGGGGAGACCTGGCCGAGCTCGGCCGGCTGGCGGGCGAGCAGGAGGCGGCGCTGCGCTCCCTGGTGCGCAATCAGGAGGGGCCGTCCCCGCGTCGGGACGGGACCGCCGCAGACCTGGTGGCCGGGCTGGAGCGCCTGGTGCGCGACCGCCCCGGCACCGAGCTGGTCACGCCCGGTGGCCCGGTGGAGGTGGACGCGGCCACGGTGGACGAGGTCCTGGCCGCGGTGGCCGAGTGCCTGGCCAACGTCGACGAGCACGTCGGCGCGGGCGCCGCGGCCTGGTTGCTCGTCGAGCGGCTGCCCGACCGGGTGGTGCTGTCGGTGCGCGACGCGGGCCCCGGCATCCCGGCGGGCCGCCTGGACCGGGCCGAGGCCGAGGGCCACCTCGGGGTCAGCGAGTCGATCCGGGGCCGGATGCGCGAGCTCGGCGGGTACGCCGAGGTCACCACCGGTTCCTTCGGCACCGAGTGGGAGCTGGTGCTGCCGCGTCGGGTCGCGGGGCCGGGGACCGACCCCGCCCGTCGGTGAGCCTCGGTCAGGAACCCCATCCCATCGGGAAGACCTCGAAGGCCGCCGCGAGACGGACGCCGAGCCGCTGGCCGGTGGCCCGGGCCATGCCCTCGAGGAACTCCGCGGGGTCCCAGTCCTCCCACCCCAGCCCCTCGATGTAGGCGCGGTGGGCCCGCAGGGACGCGACGCCGGCGTCGAAGGTGTCGGTGGTGTCCACGGCGTGGGTCGCGCGGGGCGAGCCGAAGGCCCACACCTCGCCGACGCCACCCCAGGGCTCCAGGCCCTCCTCCTCGACCTGCTCGCGGAAGATCCACCGGTTGCCGGCGTCGGCCACCGCGTCGACCGTGGCGCGGCCGACCGCGACGTGGTCGGCCTGGTTGAGCGCCGATTCGCCCCAGGTGTCGCGGAAGTTGCCCGTGATCACCACCTCGGGCTGGTGCCGCCGCAGCACCCGGGCGATGCTGCGCCGCAGCGCGACGCCGTACTCCAGGACGCCGTCGGGCAGGCCCAGGAACTCGACGCGGTCCACGCCGACCAGCTGCGCCGACTCGAGCTGCTCGGCCTCGCGGATCCGGCGCGACTCCCGCGGGTCGAGGCCGTCGATGCCGGCCTCGCCGCTGGTCACCAGGCAGTAGTCGACCCGCTTGCCCTGGCCGGTCCAGCGCGCGACCGCGGCTGCGGCGCCGAACTCCATGTCGTCGGGGTGGGCCACGACGCACAGCGCTCGCTCCCAGTCCTCGCGCAGCGGTTCCAGCGGCTCGGGCGGCTCGGACGGTGGGGTCATGCCACCAGCATGGCCTCGATAGGCTGCCTCGCGCGAGGGGCGGTAGCTCAGTCGGTCAGAGCAAGCGACTCATAATCGCTCGGTCGCGGGTTCAAGCCCCGCCCGCCCCACCGGACCCGGATGTGTGCGCTCCGAGGGACCCGTCCGACCGGACGTCGGCCTCACGCCTCCCCGGCGATCCGGTAGCTCCCGCCGCGGTAGGTCAGCTGCAGCTGCACCTCGTCGCTCCAGGTCGAGCCGTCCGTGCGGACGTACTCGACGCCGTAGCGCACGGTCAGGTCCTGCGGATCCGCCTCGAAGGAAGTGATCGTTGCCTCGTCGATCGTGCCCCAGAAGTCGCGGTAGCCACTGAAGTTGCCGCTGGCCTGCTGGAAGCCCGGCGTCAGCATCTCGAAGGCCCTCTGGGGCTGCTCGGTGACCGTGGCGAGGTAGTCGCCGACGAACCGCCGCATCCCCTTCGCGTCCGGCCCGGACTGCTCGCTGGCGTTCTGGGCGTTCTGGCCGTCCGGCTCCGAGGCCGAGGCCCGCGCGGTGTCGGTGCCCTCCGGTTCGGTGTCGCTCGGGCCCAGCCACTGCCAGCCCAGCACCCCGACCAGCACCACTGCGACCATCGCGGCCAGGACCGGGGCACCGGAGGTACGCCGCCGCGCCCGCCGTCCCGGGGCGGCCACCGGCGCCGGGTGGTCGTCCGGGGGCGGGGCCGGAGCCACGGCGTGGATCGTGCGGGTCCCGGTGTCGGCCGGGAGCGGCGGGGCCACCTGGCCGCGGGACTGCAGGAAGTCCCGCACCTCGGTCATCGACCAGCGCTGGTGCGGGTCCTTGGTCATCGTGCCCTCGAGGACCGGCCCGAGCCAGCCGGGCTCATCGAGCCGCGGCGTGGGGTCGTGCACGATGCGGTACATCGCCCCCAGGACGTTGTCGTGCACCTCGTACGGCGGCCGGCCCGCCAGCGCGTGGTACAGGGTGGCGCCGAGGGACCACACGTCGCTCGCCTCGGTGGCGGGGCCGCCCGAGGCGACCTCCGGCGCCAGGTACGCCGGCGATCCGGTCACCAGGCCGGTCTGGGTGAGCGAGGGGTCCGCCTCGGCCCGGGCGATGCCGAAGTCGGCGAGCTTGGCCGTGCCGTCCTCGGTCACCAGGATGTTGCTGGGCTTGACGTCGCGGTGGACCACGCCGGTCTCGTGGGCCACGGCCAGGGCCTCGGCCACCTGGCCCAGCAGGGCGGCGGCCCGACCGCCGGGCAGGGCGGCGTCGGTGATGATCGAGGCCAGGGTGGTGCCCTCGACGTACTCCATGACCAGCCAGTGGTCGTCGTGGTCCTCGACGAGGTCGAAGATCGCGACGACGTTGGGGTGGTTGAGCATCGCGGCCAGTCGGGCCTCGCGCTCGGCGCGGGCGAGGTCGGCCTCGTCGCTGCCGGGCACCATCCCGATGCGCTTCACGGCCACCTCGCGGTCGAGCACCGTGTCGCGGGCGAGCCACACTGCCCCCATGCCGCCACGACCAATCTCTCGCCGGGGTTCGTACCGCCCTGCGATCACGTCGGCCTCTCCGTCACTGCTGGTTTCCCTCGTTCGGTGCGATCCCCGTCGCCCAGTGACCGTTCCCGTACCCGCGATACGGCAAACTGTGCATGCGATTTCTCCCACTTCCGACGACCGGAGGGACTCCCTTGTCCACCCAGCCAGATCTGCTCGACGACCTCGAGTGGCGCGGCCTGATCGCCCACTCGACCGACCGCGAGGCGCTGCGCGCGGCGCTGGCCGAGGGCAGTGTCCGGTTCTACGTCGGCTTCGACCCCACCGCCCCGAGCCTGCACATGGGCCACCTGGTGCAGCTGCTGACCATGCGGCGGCTGCAGCAGGCCGGGCACACGCCCTTCGCCCTGGTCGGCGGCGCCACCGGCATGATCGGGGACCCCAAGGAGTCGGGGGAGCGGGTGATGAACTCGCTGGACACGGTCAAGGAGTGGGTCGAGCGGGTACGCCGCCAGATCGAGCCGTTCCTCGACTTCGACGGGCCGAACGCCGCGACGATGGTCAACAACTACGACTGGATCGCGTCGATGTCGACGATCGACTTCCTCCGCGACATCGGCAAGCACTTCCCGGTGAACCGGATGCTGGCCCGCGACGTCG
>CAZRKV010000100.1:0-2764 GCA_964600305.1 uncultured Nocardioides sp.
GTAGACGGCTACGTGCCCCTTCGGCTCCTCGGACAGGAACGCCGGGAGGTGGCTGCGGTTGAACTCCGCCGGGCGGTGCAGCGCCATCTGGCTCCACACCGGCTCCAGCCGGGAGCCGAACGCCGTGCGCCGGAACCGGTTGTAGGCCGCCTGCAGCCGGGTGGAGTCCTCGGCGTGCCACCAGACCATCACGTCCGCGTCGGCGCGCAGCCCGGAGACGTCGTAGGTGCCGCGGGTGACGACGTCCTCGGCCGCGAGCTCGTCGAAGAGCTCCTCGACCTCGACCGCCTCGGCCTTGCGGTCCGCATCCCCGAGCCGGTCCGCGAGCCGGAAGACCGACCACAGCGGGTAGCGGGTCATCTCGTTGAGCTCACGGGTGCGGGCGGCTTTGCTGACCATGCCCCCATTGTCCCCGGCCGTGGCAAGTCGCGCCCCTCCGGGTCGGACCGTCCCGACCGGGCGACCGGAGGTCAGCCGCGGACCAGGCCCGCGGCACGCCGGGCCGAGCCGATGACCGCCGGGATCCCGAGGCCGTCGTACGCCGCCCCGCACACCGCCAGCCGCCCGCGCCCGGCGTGGGCCGCGGCGTCCACCGCCACCGCCTCCTGCACGGCAGCCACCCGCTCGACGTGGCCGACGGCGTACTGCGGGAGCCCCCCACCCCAGCGCTGGACGTGGGAGTCGACCGGGCGGCCGGCGAGCCCGGTGGCGGCGGCCAGGTCGCGCAGCGAGGCCGCGACCAGCTCCTCGTCGGTGGCCTGCAGGGTGGCCTCCTCCCGGTGGCGCCCCAGGGAGGTCCGCAGGACCAGCAGGTCCTCGCCCGCGGGACCCGCGCCGCGGCCGGCGGCCCGGACCCAGTCCCACTTGGCGAAGGAGAAGGTCGAGGCCTTGATCGTGCGGCCCTGCGAGGGGGGCACGAGGAAGCCGGTGACCGACCCGCCCAGGGCCGCGAGCCCCTCGGCGTCCGCGGCCCGGAAGGCCAGCGTGACCACGGCGACCGAGGCGTACTCGACCTCGGCCAGCCGGCGGGCCGCCCCCGGCACCACCTCCCCGAGCAGCCGGGCCGTCGGCGCGGCCGGGGTGGCCAGCACCACGTGGTCCGCGGCCACGACCTCCGGGGCGATGGTGGGACCGACCACGAGCTCGAAACCGGTGGGCGCACGCCGCAGCTCGCGCACCGTGGCCGCGGTGCGGACGGAGACCCCCGGAGTGTCGGCCAGCCGATCGGGCAGCTGGCCCAGGCCGCCCTCGAGCCCGGCGAAGACGGGACCATCCGTCCGCGGGACCGCCGCCGCGGCCTCGACGAGGGAGCCCTCCCGTGCCATCGACAGCAGCTGCGGCACGGCCGCCTGCGTGGAGAGCTCGCCGGCGTGGCCGGCGTACACGCCACCGAGGAGGGGCTCGACGAGCCGGTCGACGACCTCGGGACCGAGCCGCTCCCCCACCAGGTCGCCGACGGCGACGTCGCCGGACGGCGGCGGGACACGGCGGTGGGGCTCGGCGCGGACCTGCTCCATCGCCTCCGGGCCCAGCACCCCGCTCTGCTCCAGTGCCGCCAGGTCCATCGGGACCCCCATCAGCGAGCGCGGCAAGGGACGCAACGTCCCGTCCACCCACAGCCGGGACGCGGCCGAAGTGGGGTGGACGGGGGTCAGCCCGAGCTCGTCGAGGAGGCCGACGCCTTCGGGCCGACGGGCGAGCATCGCCTCGGCGCCGACGTCGACCCGGACCCCCGCGACCTCACCGGTGCGCAGCTTGCCACCCAGCAGCGGGGATCCCTCCAGCACCAGGACGTCGTGCTGCGCCGCCAGCTCACGCGCCGCGACCAGGCCCGCGAGGCCACCGCCGACGACCACCACTCGTGCCACGGGCCCAGCCTCTCACCTACCCCACCGGAGCCCCGATCGGCCTGGGTCGAGGATCCCGTCCACCAGGTGCGCGGGATCCTCGAGTCAGGGGGACGAGCAGGTCAGGCCCGGTACTCGTGCACGAAGTCGGTCAACCGCTCGAGCTGGGTGGGGTCGGTCGAGGGGATCACCCCGTGGCCGAGGTTGAACACGTGCCCGCGCGCGGCCCGGCCGGCGTCGATGATCTCGGCGGCGCGAGCGGTCATCACCTCCGTGGGCGCGAAGACCATGGTCGGGTCGAGGTTGCCCTGGACCGCCCGATCGCCGACCTCGGGGATCGCACGCTCCAGCGGGGTGCGCCAGTCCACGCCCACCACGTCGGCGCCCGCCTCCCCCATGAGGGACAGCAGGTTGGCCGTGTTCACCCCGAAGTGGATCCGCGGCACCCCGAGCTCCCCCGCGGCCGCCAGGACCCGGGCGGAGTACGGCATGACGTAGCGCGCGTAGTCGGCCGGCGCGAGCGCCCCGGCCCAGGAGTCGAACAGCTGCACCGCCGAGGCCCCGGCCCGCACCTGCACCTGCAGGTAGGCCGCCGCGATGTCGGCGATCCGGCTCATCAGGGCGTCCCACACGTCCGGGGCTCCGAACATCAGCGCCTTGGTGCGCGCGTGGTCCTTCGACGGGCCGCCCTCGACCAGGTAGGAGGCCACGGTGAAGGGCGCCCCGGCGAAGCCGATCAGCGGCGTCGCGCCGAGCTCGCGCACCAGCTCCTCGACCGACTGGGTGATGAAGGGGACGTGCTCGGGCGTGAGCTCGGGGATCGCCGCGACGTCGGCCAGGGTCTCGACCGGATCGGCCACGACCGGACCGACCCCGGGCTTGATGTCCAGGTCGATCCCGATGGCCTTGAGCGGCAG
>CAZRKV010000100.1:2774-5016 GCA_964600305.1 uncultured Nocardioides sp.
GAAGATCGCCGCGTCCACGCCGTACCGGCGCACCGGCTGGAGCGTGATCTCGACGGTCAGCTCGGGGCGCATGCAGGCCTCGAGCATCCCCACCCCCTCACGGAGGGCGAGGTACTCCGGCAGCGACCGGCCCGCCTGACGCATGAACCACACCGGGGTGTGCGGCACCGACTCCCCCCGCGCCGCCCGGAGGAAGGCGCTGTCCGCCAGCGCCGAGTGGTGCTCACCTGGATTCGTCACGGTGCCGATCCTCGCAGGTCAGACGGCGTGGCGGCACATCGGCGTCGCCCCCCGGGGCATACGCTGGGGGACATGGTGGCTGGTCAGGAGACACAGCCGGGACCCGGCGCGACACCGGCCCAGTTCCGGGCCGCCGTGGACAGTGCCCACGGCGCCCGACTGCGACCCGAGGTGCTGTGCGAGGAGATGCCGGCGCCGCAGCGGATCGCGCCGTACGCCGCCGCGCTGTCCGGCGACGTCACGATCGAGGGGGACGACCTCGCCACCGGCCGCCTGATCCTGCTGCACGACCCCGCCGGCAACGACGCCTGGGACGGCACCTTCCGGCTGGTGGCCTACGTCCGCGCCGAGGTCGACCCCGAGCTGGCCGCGGACCCCATGCTGGGCGAGGTGGGCTGGAGCTGGCTCACCGAGGCCCTGTCCGCGCACGGGGCCGAGTACGCCGCCCCGTCCGGGTCGGTCACCCGCGTCGTCACCGAGAGCTTCGGAGGGATGGCCGGCGAGCCCGGCTCCGCCCAGGTCGAGATCCGGGCCTCCTGGACGCCCACGGTCGAGGACGGCCCCGCCGCGGACGTCGTCGGGCACGTCGAGGCCTGGGGTGAGCTGATGTGCACGGCCGCGGGCCTCCCACCCGTCCCCGAGGGCGTGACCGCGATGCCCAGCCGCCGCGGCCCGCGCGGCGACGCCTGAGCCGATGACCCGCTCGACGAACCAGCACTCGACGGACCACCCCACGGACCAGGACCCACGGACCGAGGGGTCGGACGAGGCCCCGACGCCGATCCCGCTGCTCGAGCTGCGTGACCCGCTGCCCCCGGTGGTCGAGGACCCCGGCACCCTGGAGCGGGTCGCGGAGGCCATCGACCGGGGCTCGGGCCCGGTCGCCATCGACGCCGAGCGGGCCTCGGGCCACCGCTACTCCTCGCGGGCCTACCTGATCCAGCTGCGCCGCGAGGGTGCCGGCACCGCCCTGGTCGACCCCATCCCCCTCGACTCCCTGGAGCCGCTGGCCGAGGCCCTCTCCGGCACCGAGTGGATCCTGCACGCGGCCACCCAGGACCTGCCGTGCCTCGGTGAGGTGGGCCTGCACCCCGCCGAGCTGTTCGACACCGAGCTGGCGGGTCGGCTGCTGGGCTACCCCCGGGTCGGTCTGGCCACCCTGGTCGAGACGCTGCTGGGACGTCGGCTGCGCAAGGAACACTCCGCCGTCGACTGGTCCACCCGGCCCCTGCCGTCCTCGTGGCTGGAGTACGCCGCCCTCGACGTGGAGGTGCTCACCGAGCTGCGGGAGGTGCTCCTCGGCGAGCTCGAGGAGACGGGCAAGATCGAGTGGGCCCGTCAGGAGTTCGAGCACCTGCGTCACCACCGGGCACCGGTGCGGGCCGAGCCGTGGCGGCGTACCTCCGGCACCCACCGGCTGCGCGGCCGCCGCCCCCTCGCCGTCGTGCGGCAGCTGTGGCTCGCCCGGGACGAGGTGGCCCGGGAGCGCGACGTGGCCCCGGGCCGGATCGTCCCCGACTCCGCGCTCGTCGCCGCCGCCCAGGCGATGCCGACCGACCGGCGCAGCCTGCTCGGCACCGAGGGCTTCCACGGACGTGGTGCGCGCCGGTACGCCGACCGGTGGGTGGCGGCGATCCGCGAGGCCACCCGGCTGCCCGAGGAGGACCTGCCGAACCGGAGCCAGCACAGCGACGGCCCGCCCCCGGCGCGGGCGTGGTCGGACCGCGACCCGGTGGCCGCCCGGCGGCTCGCCGTCGCCAAGGAGGAGATGGCGGCGCTGTCGGAGGAGCACGGCACGCCGACGGAGAACCTGCTCACCCCCGACTCGATGCGCCGCGTGCTGTGGCAGCCCCCGGGGACCCGGGACGCCGAGGGGCTCGCCCGGGAGCTGGCCGAGCAGCTGCGCTCCCTGGCTGCGCGCGAGTGGCAGGTCGAGCTGACCGTCCCGGCGCTCACCCGCGCCGTGCTCGCCGGGGACGAGTAGCCGCGGGCCGGTGGTGAC
>CAZRKV010000100.1:5116-9428 GCA_964600305.1 uncultured Nocardioides sp.
GGCGCCCATCCGGGCGGGGTCCAGGACCGTACGACC
Organism: uncultured Nocardioides sp.; assembly: GCA_964600305.1. Classification (GTDB taxonomy): domain Bacteria; phylum Actinomycetota; class Actinomycetes; order Propionibacteriales; family Nocardioidaceae; genus Nocardioides. Next base: position 5,153 of record CAZRKV010000100.1, read on the forward strand.
CGGGTGCGGACGGAACCGGTCGAGGAGGTAGTCGCGCTGGGCCCGGGACAGGTCCCGCTCCCCCTCCAGCTCCACCGGCGTCGGCGGCGCCCAGAGTCCGCCATGGCGCTCGATGGCCGCCGCCTCCTCCGCCCGCGCGCCGGGTCCCCACAGGTCGATCAGGGCACGGCCGTCCTCGGGGAGGAAGCTGCCGAGGTGCACGGAGCGACGGACCCGGGGGCCCCGAGCCGGTCGGCCAACCCTGGGCGGGCCGCGTCCTGCGGGGAGGCGTCGGCAGACAGCCCCGCCAGCGTCAACGTGTGCGCGTCGTGACCGCGTTCGCGCAGCGCTTGCACGGTCCGGTCCCAGATCCAGCCGCCCATCCAGGCGCCGGGGACGAGGACCACCAGGGGCTCAGCCACCACTCCTCCAACTGCTCTCGATTCACAAGCGGTCCTGCGAGAGCAGGATGGCCCGGTAGCAAAACGCAAGCAGTTGTGGAGGAGGCTCGACGTGTCGGTGACCGACCGGTCCGCGTGCCCGATCAACCTGGCGGTGGAGCTGCTGGGCGACCGCTGGACGCTCCTGGTGCTGCGGGACATCGCCCTGGGCGGCCGCCGGCACTTCCGGGAGCTCCAGCGCGAGTCGCAGGAGGGGATCACCTCCAGCGTGCTCGCCGACCGACTGCGGCGGCTCCTCGAGGCGGGGGTGCTGGTCCGGGGCGAGGACCCCGGCCACCGCCAGCGGGCGAGCTACCACCTCACCGAGGCGGGGGTGCAGCTGGTCCCCGTGCTCGCGGCCATCGGGGCGTGGGGCGGCGACTGGCTACCGGCTGACCCGGACCTGGTCGCCGCCGGCCGCGACCTCCGCCCGGTGGCCTCCCGGGCCTGCGACGCGTTGATGCAGGACCTGCGCGAGCAGCACGGGGCGACGGACCCGCTCAGGGGTCGGTGAGCTCCTCGTCGTCCCCGCCGTCGTCCTCGCCGTCGTCCCCGCCGTCGTCCCCGTCGTCGTCCTCCTCGTCCTCACCGAGGAGCGGCTGGGAGGTCTCGTCGATCTCGGTGGTGATGCCCTCGAGGTCCGGCAGCACCGGCTCGTGCAGCAGGTCGGAGAGCAGCGGGCGCACGGTCCGGTCCAGCTCGTGGTAGTTGTCCAGCAGCGGGAGCAGGTCGATGTAGCGGACCCAGCTGTTGTAGATGTCGGAGGTCGCGGGCTGCTGCTGGGGCTGGAGGAAGTCCGGTGAGGCCGACACCTCGAGGTTGGCCGGGACCAGCGCCCCGGTGCGGGCGATCCGGCTGACCGACTCCACCGAGACCACGTGGACGAGGAAGTCCGTGGCCGCCGTCAGCTCCTCGGGCTCGGAGGAGAGGCAGACCCCCGTCATCTCGCCGATGGTCGACCGGCCGTCGAGGGTCGGCACCGGCATCACGTCGAAGGACAGTCCGGGCGTCTCCCGCAGCTCGGGCACCAGGTCGCGGAAGCCGAGCACCATGGCCGCCTTGCCGGCCTGGAACATCTCCACGGAGCCGCCGTACTCCTCCAGCTCGTCCGGCTCCGGCGTGGTCTGTGGGTCGCGCAGGACCGGGAGCGCCCGCTCCAGGGCGCCGCGGCTCTCCTCGGAGGAGAAGCTCAGGCTCGTGGGCTCCTCCTCGTCGTCGAGGAGCGAGCCGCCCCCCGAGTGCAGCAGGGGTGCGAAGGTGGCCAGCGACGGATCGACGGCCAGGCCCCTCACCTGCCGGCGGGGGCGGGCGGCGTACTCGGCCGCCTGGGCGAACTGCTCCAGGCCCCAGGCGTCACCGGGAGCGGGAGCGTCCAGGCCCCGCCGCTCCATCCGCTCGAGGTCCAGCAGCTCGGTGTTGTAGTAGACGACCATCGGGCTGGTGCCGTAGGGCATGCACTGCAGTCCGTCCTGCCCGCTGAAGGCGACCAGGCCCATCCGCTGGTGTCCGTCCCCGAACTCCACGCCCCGCTCGTCCAGCAGCCGATCCACCGGCTGGTTGAGTCCCTGGTCGAGGATCGCGGCCATGTCGCGGCGCGCGGCGAGGAACACGTCGGAGACCTCCCCCTCGGCGCGTGCCCGGGCTGCTGCTCGCCGGTGCGGGTAGGAGCGCAGCTCGACGCGGACGCCGTCGGACTCCTCGTTGTACTCGGCGACGACCTCCTCGTGGGCGGCGAGCTGCTCCTCGCTCCCCCACACCCCGTAGGTCAGCGTCACCGGACGCTCGGGCGTCGGTGACGGGGTGGGCGTCGGGGACGGCGTGGGGCCGGCCTCGCCGTCGCCGCTCGTGCAGGCGGTGAGGAGGAGCACCAGGCCGGCTGCGGCCGCGAGCGCGCGCCGCGGGGTCCGTCCACAGGTCCTGCTGGGCCGGCCCACCGGCATCCTCCTCGGCGTCGTCGAAGCCGGTCCCCCGGCGGCGCCCACGATAGCGGCCGCTCCCGCGGCGGGGGTGGGCCGCCACACCCGGGGTGGGGGCGAGCCGCGTCACTCCCTCCCGGCGGCGGCGTCGAGCCGGTCGAGCTCCTCCGGGATCAGCGCCAGGTCGGTGGCGGCGACCGAATCGATGATCGACTCGGGTCGGCTGGCGCCGGGGATGGGTACGACGTGCGGCCAGCGGGCCAGCAGCCAGGCCAGGCACACCCGTTGGGGGCTCACCTCGTGGTCCGCGGCCACCTCGGCGAAGTCGTGGTGGGTCTCACCCAGCGCCACCGAGGCCCGCATCCCGCCGAACGGCGCGTAGGCCAGGAAGGCGAGCCCACGCTCGCGGCACGCCTCGACCACCGGCAGGTTCTCCAGGTGGTCGGGACCCAGCCGGTCCTGCACGGCGACCAGGGCGTCGCCCAGCACGTCGTGGGCGACCCGCAGCAGGTCGGTGTCGACGTTGGAGATCCCGACCTGCTTGACCAGACCGGCGTCGTGGAGCTCGCGGAAGGCACCGATCGTCTCCGCGTAGGGCACCTCCGGGTCGGGCCGGTGGTGCTGGTGCAGGTCCAGGGCGTCCACCCCGAGGCGCCGCAGCGTGGCCCGCGCGGCCCGGTGGATCCACTCGGGTCGACCGTCGACGGGCCACTCCGGACCCCGGCGGCGGATCCCGCCCTTCGTGGCGACCAGCAGGTCGCCCGGTCGGCCACGCAGGGCCTCGGCGACGAGGTACTCGTTGTGGCCCAGGGCAGCCTCCAGGGGAGCCGCCGCCTGGTCGGACCAGTCGTCGGGGGTGTAGCAGTCGGCGGTGTCGATGAGGGTGACGCCGCGGTCGAGCGCCGCGTGCACCGTCGCCACCGCCCGGTCGCGGTCCGGCACCGAGCCGTCGCGACCCGGGCGGGAGAGCTGCATCGCACCGAGGCCGATCGGGTGCACCGTGCGGTCACCGATGAGTCGTGGGTCCATGGCCGAGGTGTGCCCGTGCCGGCGCGGTGCCAAACGGCCCGCACCACGACGACCGGGGACGACCGGGGACCGGGGACGCCCCGGCGCGATGGTCGGTGCACGCCGGACCGGGAGCGCCTCACGGCGCGTGGCCGCTCGCAGCGGCTATGTGTGGGACCCGGGGCTGCCGCGGTCCGGCGTACACCGCTCCTGAGTCTAGGAGGCCGGACAAGGCCACGGGCGGATTCGGGCCGATGTGTTCCAGGGACCTCAGGCCAGCTCGCCGGCCAGCTCGAGGTGGGCGGCGTGCTCGAGCTGTTCGGCGACGCTGAGCATCCGGCCCGGGTCGGGATCGCCGCGCTCGGCCCGGCCCACGGCCACGATCCGGGCGAAGGCCGAGGCCCGCAGCAGGACGTCGGCGAAGTCGCGCTCGGCGATCCCCCGCAGCACTTCGTCGACCATCGCCCGCAGCTCGTCCGGGTGGGGCGGCTCGGGCACCCCGGCCACCACGGTCGCCACCTGGCTGCGCCGACGACCGGCGTCGAACTGGTCGGTCGCGCCCCCGGAGTCGGCGTACACCCACGCCCGCAGGGCGAACAGCCGCCACAGGCAGCCGGCCAGCGAGTCGGCCGGGGCCCCCGCCCACAGCTCGGCCAGGGTCTCCAGCCCCTCGGTCTCGGCGAGCTGCTGCAACCGCCGGGGCAGGGCCGGGTCGGTGCTGTCCCGCGCGCCACGGACCAGGACCGTCGCCGCCGCGTCGGCTGCCTCGCGCAGCACCTCGGGGTCGGGCCCCCCTTCCAGTCCGGCGAAGAAGTCCGCCCCGGGACGCGCGGGGCGATGGTGGGCACGGTCGGTCATCCCGCCAAGGGTACGCCGCCCCGTGGGGCCGACTCGGCGGTGCCGTGGGGCCGACTCGGCGTCAGTCGAGGACCT
>CAZRKV010000101.1:0-8117 GCA_964600305.1 uncultured Nocardioides sp.
CGCTGGTCCTGCTTCGGCCCGGACTTCTGGTCCTGCCTCGGGGACCTCTGCTCACGCCGCTGGTCCGGCCGCTGGTCGCGGCGCTGGTCCTGCTTCTGCTGGTCCTGCTCCTGCTGGTCCTGCTTCTGCTGGTCCGGCTTCGGCGTATCCTGCTTCGGCGCATCCTGCTTCGGCTCGGGCGTGCGCTGTTCGGGCGTGCGCTGCTGGGGCTCGCGCGCGGGCCCTCCTGCTCCCTGGCCCCCGCCGGCGCGGGCCGCCCGGATCGCCTCGACCAGCTGGGCCTTCTTCATCCCCCCGGCGCCGGGGATACCCATGCCGTTCGCCAGCTCCTTGAGATCGGCGATGCGCATGCTGCTGAGGCTGCCGGACTTCTTGCGGGGCGCCTGCTCGTCGCCCTGGGGCGCGGCCGCCGGGTCCATGGACTCGGTCACGTGCGGGGTCCTTCCCACGGATCGGTGTCGTCCCCCGTGTCGGGCCCGGGGACCGGGCGACCGTGACGACGCACGGGGCGGTCACACAGGGGGTAGGGGGTGATGAGCACACCCGCCGACGGGCGGACGTGCGCGCCCAAGCGATGGCGCGCGGATCAGCCTAGCAGCCGCGGTCGGTCCGCCCGGCAGCCGTTCCGGTCCACCTGCAGGCTGTGGGCCTCCCACCCACGTGGGCACCGGGCGAGCAAGGCGTCGGTCGCCGAGTCGGGCGCTGCGTCGAACCCCGAGTCGGGCGCAGCGTCGGTGGCCGGGTCGGCCACGAGGACGAGCACGGAGGGGCCCGCCCCCGAGACGACGGCGGCGTGCCCGGCGGCGCGCAGCTCGCGCACCAGCGCCAGGGACGCCGGCATCGCCGTCTCGCGGTGGTCCTGGTGCAGGAAGTCCTGCGTGGCGGTCCACAGCAGGTGCGGTTGCCCTGCGAGCGCCGCCACCAGCAGGGCGGCCCGGCCGCTGTTCCGCGCGGCGTCGGCGTGGCTGACCTGCTCGGGCAACAGGCACCGCGCCACCTCGGTGGGCACCTCCTCGGCGGGGACGTAGACGACCACCGAGAGGCGCGGGTCGACCGGTGAGGTGGCGGCGTACCAGCCGTCGTCGTCGCGGCCGCTGATCACGAACCCGCCCAGCAGGGCGGGCGCGACGTTGTCCGGGTGCCCCTCCAGGTCGGCGGCCAGGCGCAGAAGGGCCAGGTCGTCGAGGCGGGCGTGCCCGTCGACGACCAGCTCGCGGGCCAGGCACATGCCCCCGACGATCGCGGCCGAGGACGAGCCGAGCCCGCGGCCGTGCGGGATCGTGTTGTGGCAGCGCAGGGCCAGGCCGTCGGGCTGGCACCCCATCGCGTCGAACGCCGTCCGCATGGCCTGGACGACCAGGTGCGACTCGTCCCGGGGCACCTCGTGGGCACCAACGCCCTCGGCCTCGACCTGCAGGCCCGAGGTCTCCACCCGCGCCTGCAGGTGGTCGTGGAGGTGCAGGGCCAGGCCCAGCGAGTCGAACCCGGGACCGAGGTTCGCCGAGGTGGCCGGCACCCGGACCCCGACGGGTCCGTCGACGAAGTGTCCCATCAGGTCGGTCCCGTCACCGCAGGTCGGCCGCGGCCGCGGCCTGGTCGACGTCGGCGTCGATCACGGTGTCGACCATCCCGCTGATCCCCTCCAGGGCGGTCGCGGTGTCCTTGAGCCCGTGGCCGGTCACGGTGACCACGACCCGTTGGCCGGAGTAGGACTCCCCCTGCTCCACGTCCTGCAGCATCCCCGCGATGCCGGCGGCGGAGGCCGGCTCCACGAAGACGCCCTCGCGCCGCGCCAGCTCGGCCTGCGCGCTGAGGATCTGCTGGTCGGTCACGGAGGCGAAGCGACCGCCGGACTCGCGGGCCGCCTCCTCGGCCAACCGCCACGAGGCAGGGTTGCCGATCCGGATCGCGGTGGCCTTGGTCTCCGGCTCCGGCACGGGCTGCCCCGTCACGAGCGGCGCCGCACCCTCGGCCTGGTAGGCCCGCATCACCGGGCGGCGCGTGGCGCGGCCGGCGTCGGCGTACTCCCGGTAACCCAGCCAGTACGCCGAGATGTTGCCGGCGTTGCCGACCGGGAGCAGGTGCACGTCGGGCGCGTCCCCGAGCCGGTCGACCACCTCGAAGGCGGCCGTATTCTGCCCCTGCAACCGGTGGGGGTTGACCGAGTTGACCAGGGCCACGGGGTACTTCTCGGCCAGCTCCCGGGAGATCTCGAGGCAGTCGTCGAAGTTGCCCCGGACCATGATGACGCGGGCGCCGTGCATGATCGCCTGCGCCATCTTGCCGGCCGCGATCTTGCCCTCGGGCACCAGCACCAGCGGCGTGACCCGGGCCTTGGCGGCGTAGGCCGACATCGAGGCCGAGGTGTTGCCGGTCGAGGCGCACACCACGGCCTCCGCGCCCTCGTGGACGGCGGCCGACAGCGCCACGGTCATGCCACGGTCCTTGAACGACCCGGTCGGGTTGTCCCCCTCGACCTTGAGCCACACGTCCGCGCCGGACACCTCCGAGAGCCAGCGGCACGAGACCAGCGGGGTCCCACCCTCACCGAGGGTGACCGCCGGTGTGTCCTCCGGGATGCCGAGCAGGGGGCGGTACTCCTCGATGACACCCAGCCACTGGTGGCGGGGCAGGCTCTGGTCGCTCACTCGTACTCCCCTTCCACGCGCATGACCGAGGTCACCTCGCGCACGATCTCCATCTTCTCCAGGTGCTCCACGGTGGCAGCCAGCCGACCGTCGGTCGCGAGGTGGGAGACCACCACCAGCTGGGCGTCCTCCCCGCGACCCTCCTGGCGCACCGCCTGGATGGACACGTCGTGCTCCGCGAACGCCGTGGCGACCGAGGCCAGCACCCCCGCGCGGTCCTCGACGTCGATGCCGACGTGGTAGCGCGTGACCGTCTCGGCCATCGGCAGCACCCGACGTGCGGCGTAGACCAGCTCACCGGCGCCCCGGGTCCCGGCGAGCCGGTTGCGGGCGACGGTGACCAGGTCGCCGAGCACCGCCGACGCGGTGGGCGCCCCGCCCGCCCCCGGCCCGTAGAACATCAGCTCGCCGGCGGCCTCGGACTCCACGAACACCGCGTTGTAGGCCTCGCGCACCGAGGCCAGCGGGTGCTCCCGCCGGACCATCGCCGGGTGGACCCGGGCCGACACGGCCCCCTCGTGCAGCTCGCAGATCGCGAGCAGCTTGACCACGCACCCCATCTCCTGGGCGGCGGACACGTCGGCCGCGGTCACCGCCGAGATGCCCTCCCGGTGCACGTCCGCGGCCGTGACCCTGGTGTGGAAGGCGATCGAGGCGAGGATCGCGGCCTTGGCCGCGGCGTCGAAGCCCTCGATGTCGGCGGTGGGGTCGGCCTCGGCGTACCCCAGCTCCTGGGCCTCCAGCAGGGCTTCGGAGAAACCAGCCCCCGAGCTGTCCATCCGGTCCAGCACGTAGTTCGTGGTGCCGTTGACGATGCCGATCACGCGGGTGACCGTGTCCCCGGACAGCGACTCCCGCAGCGGTCGCAGGATCGGGATCGCGCCGGCGACGGACGCCTCGTAGTAGAGGTCGCGGTCGGCCCGGGCCGCCGCCTCGAACAGGGTCGCGCCGTCCTCGGCGAGCAGGGCCTTGTTGGCCGTCACGACCGAGGCGCCGTGCTCCAGCGCCGAGAGGATCAGCCCGCGGGCCGGCTCGATGCCGCCGATGAGCTCGACCACGACATCGAGGTCGCCGCGCGAGACCAGCCCCTCGGCGTCCGTGGTCAGCTTCTCGGGGGAGCACTCGACCTCCCGGGGCCCCTCGAGGCGGCGCACGGCCACCCCCACGAGCTCCACCGGTGCCCCCACGCGCGCGGCCAGGTCCTCGGCCTGCTCCTCCAGCAGACGGACCACCTGGGAGCCGACGGAGCCGCAACCGAGCACCGCGACCTTGAGCGTCCGGGTCACAGCTGCACCCCCATGTCGGTTGCCAACAGGTCCGCCTCAGTCTCCCTGCGTACGACGACCCGCGACGCCCCGTCCCGCACAGCGATCACCGGGGGGCGCAGGACGTGGTTGTAGTTCGACGACATCGACCAGCAGTAGGCCCCGGTCCCGGGGACCGCGACCAGGTCGCCCGGTGACACGTCCCCGGGCAGGAACTCGTCCTTGACCACGATGTCGCCGGCCTCGCAGTGCATGCCCACGACCCGGGACAGGACCGGCGCCGCGTCGGAGGCCCGCGAGGCCAGGGTGCAGGAGTAGTCGGCGTCGTACAGCGCCGTGCGCACGTTGTCGCTCATGCCCCCGTCGACGGAGACGTAGGTGCGCGAGACCCCGCCGTCCAGCGCGACCTCCTTCACGGTCCCGACCTCGTAGAGGGTGCACATCGCCGGGCCGGCGATCGCCCGCCCGGGCTCGACCGACAACCGCGGGACCGCGAGGCCACGCTCCCGGCACTCCCGCTCCACGATCGCGGTGATGTCCCGGGCCAGCTGGTCGGGGGTGCTGGGGTCGTCCTGGGTCGTGTAGGCGATCCCGAACCCGCCGCCGAGGTCCAGGGCCGGGAGCTCGACCCCGGTCTCCTCCGCGATCCCGGCGTGCAGCGCCAGCACCCGCCGGGCGGCCACCTCGAAGCCGGAGGAGTCGAAGATCTGGGACCCGATGTGGCTGTGCAGCCCCTGCAGCTCCAGGCCCGGGGCCGCCAGGATCCGGCGTACCGCCTCCATCGCGTCGCCGGCGTCGATGGAGAAGCCGAACTTCTGGTCCTCGTGGGCGGTGGCGATGTACTCGTGGGTGTGGGCCTCGACCCCGGGGGTGACGCGCACCATCACGCCCGCGGTCCGGCCGGTGGCCGCGAGCACCTCCTCGAGGCGCCCGATCTCGTGGAAGGAGTCGACGATGATCCGGCCCACCCCGACCTCGACGGCGCGGCGCAGGGCGGCGGCGGACTTGTTGTTGCCGTGGTAGCCGATCCGGTCCGGGTCGAAGCCGGCCTGCAGGGCGACCGTCAGCTCCCCGTCGGAGGACACGTCGAGGCAGAGCCCCTCCTCGTCGAGCCACCGGGCCACGGTCGTGCACAGGAAGGCCTTGCCGGCGTAGTAGACGTCGTAGCCGGCGAAGGCGTCGCGGAAGGCGCGGGCCCGCTCCCGCAGGTCGGTCTCGTCGAGGACGTAGGCGGGTGTCCCGTGCTCGGCCGCGAGGTCGGTCACGGGGACGGAGCCGACGGTGAGGACACCGTCGACCTTGGTGGTGGTGGAGGACCACAGGTGCGGCACCAGCGCGTTGGGGTCGGCCGGCTCCCGCAGCCACGCCGGTCCCCGGGCGCGTCCGGCGTGCGCCCAGCCGGCCTCGTGTGCTCGCATGACGGTGCTCCTCGGGGTCTCGTGGGTGGCGCTCACATGCGCTCGGGGGCGGACACCCCGAGCAGCTGCAGGCCGTTGGCCAGGACGGTGCGGGTGGCGGCGACGAGCACCAGGCGTGCCCGGTGCAGGTCGCCGGGCTCCTCGTCCCCCTGGGGCAGGACCCGGCAGCTGTCGTAGAACTTGTGGTACGCCGCCGCCGTGTCCTCCAGGTAGCGCGCGACCCGGTGCGGCTCCCTGAGCTGGGCCGCGGAGGCGACCACGCGGGGCAGCTCGGCCAGCGCCCGCAGCAGGTCGCCCTCCTTCTCGTGCTCGAGCAGGGTGGGGTCGAAGTCCTCAAGCAGCCCGCTGCCGCCCGCGATCCCGAGGTCGGCGGCATTGCGCAGGATGGAGGAGACCCGGGCGTGGGCGTACTGCACGTAGAACACCGGGTTGTCGGCCGAGGCCCGGGTGATCTGCTCGACATCGAGCACCAGCGGCGAGTCGGCGGGGTAGCGCGCGAGGTGGTAGCGCAGCGCGTCCACCCCGATCTCCTCCACCAGCTCCTCGAGGGTGACGATGTCGCCGGCGCGCTTGGAGAGCCGGATCTCCTCGCCACCGCGCACCACCTTGACCAGCTGGCCGATGAGCACCTCCAGCGTCTGGTCGGGGTCGTCCCCCGCGCAGGCCGCCATCGCGCGCAACCGGCCGACGTACCCGTGGTGGTCGGCGCCCAGCAGGTACAGGCAGCGGTCGAAGCCGCGCTCACGCTTGTCGACGTAGTAGGCGGTGTCGCTGGCGAAGTAGGTGAGCTCGCCGTTGGAGCGCCGGAGCACCCGGTCCTTGTCGTCACCGAAGTCGGTGGTGCGCATCCACAGGGCCCCGTCGGCGTCGTACAGGTGTCCCTGGGCGCGCAGCTTCTCCAGGCCGACCTCCACGCCCTCGCCCTCGTGCAGCGACCGCTCGGAGAACCACACGTCGAAGTGGGTGCGGAAGCCCTCCAGCTGCTCCTGCTGCTCGGCCAGCTGCAGGGCGTAGCCGGCCTCCTGGAACGCGGAGAGGCGCTCGGCCTCGGGCAGGTCGACGATCTCGGGCCGTTCGGCCAGGATCCGCCGGGCCAGGTCGCCGATGTAGGCCCCGCGGTAGCCGTCCTCCGGGGGCTCGGACCCCGTCGCCGCGGCCGCGATCGAGGCCCCGAACTTCTCCATCTGGTTGCCGCGGTCGTTGATGTAGAACTCGCGGGTGATGCTGGCCCCCGCGGCCTGGAGCACCCGGCCGATCGCGTCGCCCACCACGGCCCACCGGGTGTGGCCCAGGTGCAGCGGACCGGTGGGGTTGGCGGAGATGAACTCGACGTTGATCCGCTGGCCCTGCAGCGTGGCCGAGGTGCCGTAGGCCTCGCCGGCGGCCACGACCTGGCCCGCGAGCGCCCCCTGGGCGCCGGCCTCCACGGTGATGTTCAGGAAGCCCGGACCCGCGACCTCGACCCCACCGATCCCCTCGATCCGCTCGAGGCGTGCGGCCAGCATCCCGGCCAGGTCCCGCGGCGGGAGTCCGGCCCGCTTGGCCAGCTGGAGTGCCACGTTCGTGGCGTAGTCGCCGTGCCCGCGTTGCCGGGGTCGCTCCACCGTGACCGTTCCCGGGAGGCCGTCGGGCACGGTGATCTCGCCGTCGTCGACCAGCTCGGTCAGGGAGGCGAGGATGAGGGAGGAGAGCTCTTCGGGGGTCACGGGGACCCAGCCTATCGGCCCGGGGTCGACGCCCGGTTTCCCACTCGACGGGCGACGGTTGTAGTGTCGTCCCCGCGCCATGAGCCCCCGTAGCTCAGGGGATAGAGCACCGGCCTCCGGAGCCGGGAGCCTAGGTTCGAATCCTAGCGGGGGCGCCCCTCACCCGCCCGGCGTTTCAGCAGCCGGGAAGGGTCGCGTCGCCACGCGCCTGGTTGCCGTACCGCCTGGCCTGGCCCACGTTCGGGAACACCACGCTGGCCGCACCGGCGTTGCCGACCCGCCCCTGGACGACGCAGGTCGTGACCTTGCCCGGCTTCACCCCGGCGACGGCGTGCGCGATCTCGAACAGCCGCCGCGGCGGCAGGTTGGTGTCCAGGTTCCGCATCACCGACAGCACGCCGCGCTCGACGAACCCCGGGCGGTGCGCCTGGTCCCGGACCCGGCGCTGGATCCCGCGGAGCGTGCGCTGCTGGTTGGCGGAGCGCTCGAAGTCCCCGCCCGGCAGGGACTTGCGGATCCGGGAGAACACGTGGGCGCCGTACCCCTTCAGCTGGATCCAGCCCCGGTCGAACCCGTCGGACTTCAGGTTCGGGTCCGAGAAGGCCCGGGGCGAGTAGACCCGGATGCCGCCGATCGCGTCGACCATCTTCTCCATGCCGCGGAAGCCGGTGGTGAAGACGTAGTCGGGCTGGATGCCGACCAGGTTGCCCACCGTGCGCCCCATCAGCCGGGGCCCGCCGGCGGTGAGCGCGGAGTTGATCCGGCCGCGCCCGCGCCCCGGGATGCTGACGTAGGAGTCGCGCGGGATGCCGATGGCGGTGGCTGCCCCGGTCCGGGTGTTGATCCCCACCAGCTGGATGGCGTCGGCCCGGCTGCGCAGCCGGGGCTGGCCGGGCCGCGCGTCGCTGCCCAGCGCCAGGATCCAGATCGTGTGCGGGGACACGTCGACCCCCTGGGCCCGGCGCACGTCGACCAGGCTCATGTCGGTGCGCTGCACCGCGGAGTCGGGGACCACCACCAGGGTCAGCGCGAGCACCGCGGCCAGGGCCACCGCACGCACCGTCCGCACCGCCTGCACCG
>CAZRKV010000101.1:8217-9414 GCA_964600305.1 uncultured Nocardioides sp.
CCGTCCGTGCTGTCCGTCGACGGGCCATCATGCCTTCCTCCGTGCCAGGTCGAAGCCGAAGACCCGCCAGCCCTCGGCTCCGTTCGAGAGCAGCAGCCGGCCGGTCACGAGGTGACGGCGCTCGGTCCTCGGGTCGGACATGACCACCCGGACCCGCGCGGTCCCGGCGGCCGGGCGGCCCCGGGCGTTGCCCAGCAGGTCGAGGGCGAGGACACGGCGGGCCAGGCGGACCTCCCGCTCGTCGCCCCCCAGGCGGGCGTTGGTGGTGATGCCGCGCCGGTCCCAGGCGCGTCGGGTGGCGCCGGGGGTGAACCGGGCGAAGGCCCTCCGGTACGCCGCCGTCCCGCGCGGTTGCGGCCCGGCATAGGCGCGCTCGACCCAGCGGTCGACCAGCCGGGCCACCTGGCGGGCCGCGCGGCGCCGCTCGGGTGGCGGGACACGACCGGCGATGGTGCCGATCCGGGCCTTGCGCACCGGGTCCGCGGCCGACTCCTCGCCCTGCGCCGCCGGGCTCTCCGAGGGCGTCTCCGCGGGGTCGCCGGATCCACTGCACCCGCTCAGGGCGACGACGAGGCACAGCAGCCCCACCAGCAGGACGCGCACGTGTCTCCACCTCTCGCTCGACTGACCCTCGACCGCCCCCACGGTCGGCACCGACCCCGGCCGGGCCGCGCACATGATGCCCCGTCGCCGACGCTGCGCCCAACCGCCGGCGACACCCTGCCCCGCGATCTGCATTTGTTTCGGCGTGGGTCTAGCCTTGACACGACTACTCCCGTGCACGTACCGGAAGAGGCGAACCACACCGTGCCGCAGCCCTCAGGCCCACAGTCGTCCGGCCACCCGACGTCCGGCTCCCAGACATCCGGCTCCGTCCACGACCCGACCGCGGAGTTCGGCGCCAACGAGTGGCTCGTCGACGAGATGTACGAGCAGTACCGACGTGACCCGAACAGCGTGGACAACGCCTGGCGGGAGTACTTCGAGGAGGAGGCCGCCTCCGCGGCCACGCACGCCGGCTCCTCGGCCTCCGGGTCGGGCGACGGGCAGCGCCGGGAGCCGACGGCACAGCCCGCAGACAAGCCCGCAGACAAGCGCGCGGACAAGCCCACCGAGACGTCGGGGCCCGCCGGGAAGTCGAACGCGAAGCCGACCGAGAAGGCGAAGCCGGAGCCGAAGCCGAGCACGTCGTCGGGC
>CAZRKV010000102.1:0-9292 GCA_964600305.1 uncultured Nocardioides sp.
GACCCGGCGCCCCGTGGCGCGCGCGTAGTCCGCAGCGGCCTCGACGGTCTCGGCGACCGACCAGCGGGTGTTGATCGGCACCAGCTCGTTGCGCAGCTCGTCGTCGGGGGCGTGCAGGGAGAGGGCGAGGGTCACCGGGATCCCCTCCTCGGCGAGCTGGCGCATCCGCGGGACCAGGCCGACGGTCGAGACCGTCACTCCCCGAGCGGACATGCCCAGCCCCGCCGGCACGGGGTCGGTGAGGCGGCGTACCGCCCCCATCATCGCCCGGTAGTTGGCCATCGGCTCGCCCATCCCCATGAACACCACGTTGGACACCCGACCGGGGCCACCGGCCACCTCTCCGCGGTCGAGCGCCCGGGCCGCGGCCACCACCTGCTCCACGATCTCGGCGGTGGACATGTTGCGCTGCAACCCACCCTGTCCGGTCGCACAGAAGGGACAGGCCATGCCGCACCCGGCCTGCGAGGAGACGCACATCGTGACCCGGTCGGGGTAGCGCATCAGCACCGACTCGACCAGGGCGCCGTCGAAGAGGCGCCAGAGGGTCTTGCGGGTCGCCCCCCGGTCGGCCTCACTGGTGCGCAGCGGGCTCATCAGCTCCGGCAGCAGCGCCTCGACCAGCTGGTCCCGCTGGGCGGCCGGGAGGTCGGTCATCGCGGCCGGGTCGTCCACCAGGCGGGCGAAGTAGTGGTGGGAGAGCTGGCGGGCGCGGTAGCCGGGCAGCCCGGCGTCGACCAGCAGCTGGCGGCGGCCGGCCTCGTCGAGGTCGGCGAGGTGTCGCGGGGGCTTCTTGCGTCCGCGGGGTTCCTCGAAGACCAGGGGCAGGGTGGTGGGTTCGGCGCTCATGACCACCCCAGTCTCCCACCCGGGGCCAGCAGGGGCCGAAATCGCCACCGCGCCCGCCCCCGGGGCATCACTGCTGGGTGCGCAACATCACCCAGAGCACCAGCCAGCCGACGCCGACCACCACGATCGCGGTGACCACCATGCCCACCAGCATGTACTTCCCGAAGCGACGGGTGCGGGGCGCCACCAGCAGCCCCAGCGGGACGACGAGCGAGAACAGCACGAGCGGGAAGCGGCCCTCGACGGCCTCCGGCCCCAGGACCGAGTCGAGCAGGGCCAGGTAGATCCCCGGCACCAGGCCGACGAAGGCGAGCCCGGCGAAGAAGCCGCTCAGGGCGGTGAACGTCGGGTGGTCGCGGTGCCACCAGTCCGGCTGGGCGTCAGCGCCCGAGCCGGTGTCCTGGGTGCCCTCCTGGGTCTCCACGGCGCCCATCGTCTCAGAAGACCAGGTAGTGCAGGAGCAACCACGTCGGGGCGATCGTGGCCAGCAGCGAGTCGAGGCGGTCCATCAGGCCCCCGTGCCCCGGGATGACCTGCGACATGTCCTTGATCCCGAGGTCACGCTTCATCACCGACTCGCACAGGTCGCCGAGGGTAGCCATGACCACCGTGATCAGGCCCAGGACCACGCCCACCCACCAGGGCCCCTCCAGCAGGAAGACCACGAGGGCCCAGCCGGCCGCGACGCACGAGAGCAGGGAGCCGGCGAAGCCCTCCCACGACTTCTTCGGCGAGATCACCGGAGCCATCGGGTGGCGGCCGAAGAGGACGCCCGCGGCGTACCCACCGATGTCCGAGGCGATGGTGACCAGGATGAAGGCGATGATGCCGCGCACGCCGTCGTCCCAGCGGTCGAAGTCGACGGCCCCGCCCTCGGCGAGCATGAGCGCGACGAACGAGCCGAGGAACGGCACGTAGACCAGCGTGAAGACCGAGGCGGTCGCGGTGCGGACGTACCCCTCCACCCCGCGCTGGAGCAACCAGAGCATGATCACCAGCGAGGTGACCGCGGTGGCCGTCACGAGCGCCGGAGCCCCCCAGAAGTAGGCGACGACGACCATCACGACGCCACCGACCATCAGCGGCTGCTCGGGCAGGTCGATGCCGGTCGCCAGCATCCCCTGCCGCAGCTCCCACACGGCCACCACCACGGCGATCGCCACGATCACCATGAAGGCGGTCTTCCAGAACGCCAGCGAGGCGGCCACCGCACCGAGCAGGACCACCGCAGAGGCCACGGCCGCAGGCAGGTTGCGGCCGGCGCGCCCGTGGTCCTTCTTCGGCGCGCCCTCGGAGGCTGGGTGGACGGGACTGCTCATGGGACGGAGCGCTCAGATCTCGAGGAGCTCCGACTCCTTGTTCTTCAGCATCTCGTCGATGGCATCGGTGTGCTTCTTGGTGATGGAGTCGAGCCGCTTCTCGCCGCCGGTGACGTCGTCCTTGCCGACGTCGCCGTCCTTCTCCATCTTCTCCAGGTTCTGCTTGGCGGTGCGCCGGACGTTGCGCACCGAGACCCGGCCGTCCTCGGCCTTGGACCGGGCGAGCTTGATGTACTCCTTGCGGCGCTCCTCGGTCAGGTCCGGGAAGACGCAACGCAGCACCTTGCCGTCGTTCGCCGGGTTCACCCCGAGGTCGGAGTCACGGATCGCCCGCTCGATGGCGCCCATCGCGGTCTGGTCGAAGGGCTGGACCAGGATCACCCGCGGTTCGGGTGCGGTGAAGCTCGCGAGCTGCTGGAGCGGCGTCTGGGTGCCGTAGTACTCGGCGGTGATCTTGTTGAACATGGCCGGTGTGGGGCGCCCGGCCCGGATGGTGGCGAACTCCTCGCGGGTCGCCTCGACGGACTTGCCCATCTTCTGGTCGGCCTCGTTGAGGACCTCGTTGATCACGGCTGCTCCTTCGGTGTGCTGGTGTGTGGCTCCGGCAGGTGAGGTCGGGACGGCGTCAGTCGTCGGCGCGGACCAGTGTGCCGATCCTCTCACCCTGCACGACCCGGAGGATGTTCCCCTCGGGTTCCATGCCGAACACCACCATCGGCAGGCGGTTCTCGCCGCACAGCGCGAACGCGGTCTGGTCCATGATCCGCAGGTCCTGCTCGATGGCCTGCTGGTAGGTCACCTCGTGGAGCTTCACGGCGTCCGGGTCGACCTTGGGATCGGCGGAGTACACGCCGTCGACGCCGGACTTGGCCACCAGCACCACGTCGCAGCGACTCTCCAGCGCCCGCTGGACGGCGACGGTGTCGGTGGAGAAGAACGGCATCCCCATGCCGGCACCGAAGATCACTACGCGACCCTTCTCCATGTGCCGGATCGCCCGACGCGGGATGTAGGGCTCGGCGACCTGGCCCATGGTGATGGCGGTCTGGACGCGGGTCTCGACGCCCTCCTTCTCGAGGAAGTCCTGCAGGGCCAGGCAGTTCATCACGATGCCGAGCATGCCCATGTAGTCCGCCCGGACCCGGTCCATGCCACGCTGCTGCAGCTCGGCCCCGCGGAAGAAGTTCCCGCCGCCGGTCACCACGGCGACCTGCACCCCGGCCTTGGCCACCGACGCGATCTCCGCGGCCACCTTCTGCACGACGTCCGGGTCCACACCGACCCGCCCACCGCCGAAGACTTCTCCGGACAGCTTCAGCAGCACTCGGTCATAACCAGTCACCGGGTCGTTCCCTTCGTCGTGGACCGCGGGTCGGGGCGCGCACGGAAGAGGCCGACCCGGGGATGACTGGTGATCATCGTCCGGGCCGGCCTCCTGTGCGCTGCTCGATCAGACCCTACTGGTCAGGAACCCACCTCGAAGCGCGCGAAACGCTTGAGGGAGATCCCCGCTTCGTCGAGCACGGTCTTGACCGTCTTCTTGTTCTCGGTGACCGAGGGCTGCTCCAGCAGGACGACGTCCTTGAAGTAGCTGTTGACCCGGCCCTCGATGATCTTCGGCACGGCCTGCTCGGGCTTGCCCTCCTCGCGGGCGGTGGCCTCGGCGACCTCGCGCTCCTTGGCGACGATCTCCTCGGGCACCTCCTCGCGGGTGAGGTACTGCGGACGCATCGCCGCGATCTGCATCGCGGCCGTGCGCGCCGCCTCGGTGTCCTCGCCCTCGTACTCGACGAGCACGCCCACGGTCGGCGGGAGGTCCGCGGCCCGCTTGTGCATGTAGGTCACCGTCTGGCCGTCGAAGCGGGCGACCTGCCCGAGCTCGATCTTCTCGCCGATGGTGATCGCGAGGTCCTCGACGACCTGGCCGACGGTCTTACCGTCGAGCTCGACGCCGCGCAGGGTCTCGGCGTCCGCAGCCTGGGCACGCTCGGCCGCCTCGGCGATCCGGGCGGCGGCGTCCACGAACGCCTCACCCTTGGCGACGAAGTCGGTCTCGCTCTTGAGCTCGACCAGCGCGTTGCCGGAGGCGGCGACGAGCCCGGCCGAGGCCTCGCGCTCCGCGCCACGCTTGGCGGCCTTGGCAGCACCCTTGACGCGCAGCTGCTCGACGGCCTTGTCGAAGTCGCCGTCGGCCTCCTCGAGCGCCTTCTTGCAGTCCATCATGCCGGCGCCGGTGAGCTCGCGGAGCTGCTTGACGTCGGCGGCGGAAAAGTTGGCCATGTTCCTTCTTCCGGTCGTGAATGGGGTGGAGGTCGGGCTCAGGACTCCGAGGACGGGGCGGAGGGGGCCGGCTGGGTGGCCTCCTCGGCCTGCTTGGCCTCCTCGGCCTCGGACGAGGCGCCGGTGGCTTCCCCGGCCGGGGCCTCGGCCGGTTCGGCGGTCTCGGCCTCCCCGCCGGTCGCCTCGACCGCGGTCTTCTCGGCTTCGCCGCTGAGCAGCTCGCGCTCCCACTCGGCCAACGGCTCCTCGGCGGCCACGCCGCCCTCCTCGCCGCCACCCTGGGCACCGGAGCGGGCGATCAGGCCCTCGGCGACACCGTCGGCCACCACGCGGGTGAGCAGGCTGACGGCCCGGATCGCGTCGTCGTTGCCCGGGATCGGGTAGTCGACCTCGTCGGGGTCACAGTTGGTGTCCAGGATGCCGATGATCGGGATCCGCAGCTTGCGGGCCTCGTCGACGGCCAGGTGCTCCTTCTTGGTGTCCACGATCCACACGGCCGAGGGGGTGCGGCCCATCTCGCGGATGCCGCCCAGGGTGCGGTCGAGCTTGTCCCGCTCGCGCTTGAGCTGGAGCAGCTCCTTCTTGGTGCGGCGCGAGCCGGCGACGTCGTCGAAGTCGATCTCGTCGAGCTCCTTGAGCCGGTTGATCCGACGGTGCACGGTCGCGAAGTTGGTGAGCATGCCACCCAGCCAGCGCTGGTTGACGTAGGGCATCCCGACCCGCGTGGCCTGCTCGGAGATGGCCTCCTGGGCCTGCTTCTTGGTGCCGACGAACATGATCGTCCCGCCCCTGGCGACCGTGTCCTTGATGAAGGCGTAGGTCTGGTCGATGTAGGACAGCGACTGCTGCAGGTCGATGATGTAGATGCCGTTGCGCTCGGTGAAGATGAAGCGCTTCATCTTCGGGTTCCAGCGCCGGGTCTGGTGCCCGAAGTGCACGCCGCTCTCGAGGAGCTGGCGCATGGTGACGACTGCCATGGGGATCTCCTGGTGCTGGGGCCCACCACCGTGGTGGCCGTCCTTGGTGCAGGCTCGGTCGGTGGGGGCCCGGTCGGGTTTTCAGTTGCTGCGACCGGCGGGAGCCGGTCGCCCTGACGCCGCGCGTGATCCGACCCGGCGAGCCGGGACCGAGGATCGACGCCCACGGGCGGCCGGACGCCACCAGGGGCGCCCGTCGTGGTCTGCGTGCGTGCGAAGTCAGCCATGCGGGTGCAGGACTGCGGTCACCCATCCTAGTCCAGCCCGGATGGAGGGGCGAATCGCTGCCCGTGGCAGTTGGGCGGGCCACCAGCGGTCCACACCCCCGGGCCCGGGCCCGGGTGCCCACAGGACGCGGGGCACCGGTGGCGGGCCCGGTCCGCGGCGCGGAACGGTGCCGGCATGACCGCTCACCGACACGAACCACGCCTCCGCGCCCGTCCCGTGACCCGACTGGTGGTGCTGGTGGTGTGCCTGGTGGCCCCCGTGGCCGCGGGCGCCCCACCCGCCACGACCGCGACGGCTGACGGCTCCGAGCCGGTCGGCGCCTGGCCGCTCGCCCCCGTCCCGGAGGTCGTGACCGGCTTCGACCCGCCCGCCACGGCGTACGGAGCCGGCCACCGCGGGGTGGACCTGGCGGGTAGCGAGGGCCAGCCGGTGCGGGCCGCGATGGCCGGTCGGGTCGTCTTCACGGGCATGCTCGCCGGCCGGCCCGTCGTCGCGGTCGACCACGGGTCGACCCGCACCACCTACGAGCCGGTGGCCTCGGGGATCCCCCGCGGCCGGTGGGTCGATCGCGGCGAGCGCATCGGGCGGCTCGAAACGGTCGGCTCCCACTGCCTGCCCCGGCCCTGCCTGCACTGGGGGTGGCGGCGGGGCGAGGAGTACCTCGACCCGCTGCGCCTGGTCGGGGCCGGCCCGGTGCGGTTGCTCCCGCTGGCCGGTGGGGCCGTCGGTGCCCCGCGGCCCTCCGGGACGGGCGGGATGGTCGAGGTGCACCCCACGCCGGCGGGGGCCGGCGTACCCCCGTCGCACGGACCGATACCCGTGTGACCGGCCGGCGGGGGCCTCAGGCGCGCGGATGGGCCTGCCGGTAGGCCCGGCGCAGCCGGTCGCTGGTCACGTGCGTGTAGAGCTGGGTCGTGGCCAGGGAGGCGTGGCCCAGCAGCTCCTGCACCGACCTGAGGTCCGCGCCCCCCTCGAGCAGATGGGTGGCGGCGGTGTGACGGAGGCCGTGCGGCCCGAGGTCCGGCGCCCCCGGGACCTCGGCGATCCGACGGTGCACGAGGGTGCGCACGGCACGCTGGTCGATCCGGCGCCCGCGCACACCGAGGAAGAGGGCGCCCCCGGCGCCGGCCGCGACGAGCCGGGGCCGACCTCGTTCCAGCCACGCGTCGATCGCCCTCGCCGCCGGTCCCCCGAAGGGAACGGTGCGCTCCTTGCGCCCCTTGCCGAGCACCCGGACCACGTTGCGGCCCCGGTCGACCTCGTCCACGTCGAGCGAGACCAGCTCACCGACCCGGATGCCGGTGGCATAGAGCAGCTCCAGGATCGCGACGTCGCGCAGGCCCACCGCCCCCGAGTCCCCGGCGGCGCGTGCCGCGGCGTCGAGGAGCGCCCGAGCCTCGTCCTCCCGGAGGACCGGGGGCAGCGTGCGGTGGGCCTTCGGCGAGCCCAGCGGGGCCCCCACGTCGTGGGGGTGGCGGCCCGTGTGGTGGAGCCAGGCGGTGAACACCCGGGCAGCCGTGGCGCGGCGCGCCATCGTCGTCCGCGACCGACCCGACGCCTGCTGCCTGGCCAGCCAGCTGCGCAGGACGCGCAGGTCCAGGTCCGCCGGCTCCTCGATCCCCATCCGGTGGGCGTGCTCGAGCAACCCGGCCACGTCGCCGACATAGGCGCGCACGGTGAGCGGGGCCAGGCCACGCTCGCTGGCGAGGTGTCGTTCGTAGGCCGCGAGGACGCGGGCGCCGGCCTCGGGCAGCCCGGACTCCCCGGGCTCGCCGTCGGTGTCGCGCGGCTCGCTCACACCGCCGGAGTCTAGGCGGGCGCCTGCTCCCGTCCCGGGACGCGCGGCCGCACCCCCCGGTCAGTCGCGGGCGTGGTCGGACAGCAACCATCCGTCCCCGTCGCGGTCGACGAGGCCGTGGCGCCCCAGGGCCTCCAGGGTGCGGCGCACCTCGACCAGGCCGATGCCTGCGGCACGGGCGACCGAGTCCGTCGGGGCCCCGCGCGTGACCGGGACGGCGTCGAGCACCTGCTGCTGGCGGATCGTGAGGTGGTCCCGGGAGCGGGTGCGCCCCCGGGGCGGCACCACCAGGTGCTGGCCCGCCGCACCCACCACCTCGAGCACGTCGGCTCCGCCGGTGACCAGGGTCGCGGCCCCGAGCCGGACGAGCTGGTGGACTCCCTCGGACTGGGGCGCGGTCACCGGCCCCGGGACGCCCATCAGGTGTCGGTTCAGGCGCTCGGCCCAGTTCGCGGTGTTCAACGCGCCGCTGCGCGCGGCCGCCTCCACCACCACCGTGCCCCGGGTCAGGGCGGCGATCAGCCGGTTGCGCGCGAGGAACCGGACCCGCGTGGGCGCGCACCCCGGCGCGGCCTCGGAGACGACCGCCCCGTGCGCGGCGAGGTGCTCGATCAGGTTCCGGTGCCCACTCGGGTAGACCTTGTCGGCACCGCAGGCGAGCACGGCCACGGAGGTCCCGCCGGCAGCGAGGCCACCGCGGTGGGCGGCCTGGTCGATGCCGTAGGCCGCCCCCGACACCACCGCGAGCCCGGCCCGCGCGACCTCGGCGGCCAGGTCCCGCGCCACGGCGCCGCCGTAGGAGGTGGCGGAGCGGGACCCGACGACCGCGACGGAGGCGGCCACCTCGCCCAGGTGCAGCGGCCCCCGGACCCACAACCCGATCGGCCCACCGCCCCGCGCCTGGATCGGCGGGACCGCGTGCAGGTCGTCGAGCCGGGAGGGCCATTCCTCGTCCCCGGGGACCAGGAACCGGAGGCCGCAGCGCTCTGCGCGCTCGAGGTCGCGGGCCGGATCGATGCCCTCCAGGCGTGCGGCGACGTCGGTCAGCACGCCCTCGAGGTCACGTTCGGCCGACAGGTGCTCGTGCACCCGCACCGCGCCCAGCTCGTGGACCAGGGAGGCGAGCCGCGTCTCCCCGGGCTCGGCCAGCCGATTGAGGGCGACCCGGGCCAGCCGGTCCCGCTCGTCACTCATCCGGCCCGCTCCAGCACCCGCAGTGGCAGCGGGTGCGCCCCGCGCAGGGCGAGCGCGATCTCCAGCTCGTCCTCGCCGGGCCGCGGGACACCTGACAGGTCCGCGACGGTCCAGGCGAGCCGGTGGACGCGGGTGGCGCCGCGGCGGGTGAGCCGGCCGGCGTACATCTGGGCGTCGAGGTGGGACCGCGCCTCGTCCGACAGCGGCCACTCCTCGCGCAGCACCGGTCCCGGCGCCTCACCGTTGAGGCGCCAGGAGCGGCCGGCGTACCGCCGGGACTGCCGCCGGCGTGCCTCCTCGACCCGGGCCCGGACGGTCGTCGAGGACTCGGGCGCGGCCCGGAGCGGGTCGGTGCACTCCGCCTCGGTGACGGGGTTGACGTGGCGCTCGATGTCGATCCGGTCGGCGATGGGACCGGTGAACCTGGCCCGGTAGTCACGGCGGCGCACCTCGGGACAGCTGCACCGGTCCTCCCCGGCCCGGGGGCGGTAGTCACCGCACGGGCACGGGTTCGCGGCGAGCACGACGATCCCCCGCGCGGGGAAGGTCGCGGAGTCGTCGCCCCGGGCGATGGTGACCTCCCCGCTCTCCAGCGGTTGGCGTAGCGCCTCGATGACGTCGCTGCGGAAGAGGGGGAACTCGTCGAG
>CAZRKV010000103.1:0-5017 GCA_964600305.1 uncultured Nocardioides sp.
CGACCTGTTGCGCCGGGGGGTCGTCGCCTACACCGGGCTGGAGGAGGACCGCTAGCCGCCGACCAGGGCGCTGACCGCCTCCTCGATGGGCGTCTCGCCGGCGACCAGGTTCCACTGGCGACCGTGGGTGCGCGGGTCGTCGACGATCGTGGCCAGGAGCTCGGCCACGTCGGCGCGGGGGACCTCGTCGCGCTCCACGTCCGGCCCGAGGGCCACCTCGTGCTCGCCCGGGTCGTCGGTGAGGCGCCCGGGCCGGAGGATCGTCCAGGCCAGGTCGGTGTCGCGCAGCGCCGCATCCGCGTCCCGCTTGGCCTCGACGTAGGCGCGCCAGACCGGCTGGATGTCCTCGGGCAGCGGGTCGTCGACGCTGATCGCCGAGACCTGGACGAACCGGGAGATGCCGGCCCGCTGCGCCGCCTGGATCGACTTCAGCGACCCCTCCAGATCGACGGTGCGCTTGCGCTCGATGTTGCCGTCGGGCCCGCCGCCGGCGGTGAACACGACGGCGTCGCAGCCCTCGAAGGCGCGCACGAAGTCGTCCACGTCGCTGTTCTCGATGTCGAGGAGTCGCACCTGGGCGCCGAGCGCCTCGAGGTCGGCGCGTTGCTCCTCGCTCCGCACGAGGGCGACCGGGGTGTGGCCACGGTCCAGGAGGGCAGGGTGCAGCAGGCGGGCAATCTTGCCGTTGCCGCCGACGATCGCGATGGTGCTCATGCCGCCCACGGTACGGGACGGCGGTGGCTCCTGCAGGGCGGGCGGTGAGAGGGGTCAGCGGCCGGCCAGGGCCTCCACGAGCCGCACCGCGCTGCCGCCCAGGCCCCACTGCCCGTCCAGCTCCAGCACCCGGGCGTGATCGGCCGGCGACCGCGGCAGGCGCAGGTCGGGATCCCCGAGGTCCAGGTCCCGGCGTACCGCGACGACCGTCGGGGCCACCTCGAGGTAGTCCAGCGCGTCCTTCACCTTGCGCCGGGGGCCGGGCGCCAGGTCCGAGTCGGGATCCAGGGCCGCCCGCACGATCCCGGCGACGTCGTCGTAGCGGGCCAGGAGCGTCGCTGCCGTCTTCTCGCCGACCCCTGCCACGCCGGGCAGGCCGTCGGAGCTGTCGCCGCGCAGGGTGGCGAAGTCCGCGTACTGCGAGGCCCGGACGCCGTACTTCCGCTCGACCCAGGCCTCGTCGACGCGCTCGTGCCGCCCCACCCCGCGAGCGGTGTAGAGCACCCGCACGCCCCGGGCGTCGTCGACGAGCTGGAACAGGTCGCGGTCGCCGGTGACCACGTCGACCGGCATGCCGGCATCGGTGGCCAGGGTGCCGATCACGTCGTCGGCCTCCATCTCCTCGGCTCCGACGACGGCGAGCCCGTAGGCGGCCAGGACCTCGGCGATGATCGGCACCTGCACCGCCAGCGGATCGGGGACCTCCTCGGCGTCCGGGCCCGGCCCGGGGACTTCCTCGGCGACCCGGTGCGCCTTGTACGACGGCAGCAGGTCCACCCGCCACTGGGGCCGCCAGTCCTCGTCCCAGCAGCAGGCCAGGTGGGTGGGCCGGTACTCCTCCACGAGCCGGGAGATGAAGTCCATCAGGCCACGGACGGCGTTCACCGGTGTCCCGTCGGGCGCCCGCAGGCTGTCGGGGACCCCGAAGAAGGCCCGGAAGTACAGGCTCGCGGTGTCCAGGAGCAGCAGGCGGGAGTCGGTGTCGGCCACCTGCAGGACCCTACCGCCCTCGCCGGTACGGCGTGTCGCGGACGACGCGCCGGGGAAGCGCAGGAAATCACCGTCGAGTTCGACCGCCAGGGCCCCGCCCTGACCTGCAGATTCGTGTGTCGTCGCAGGTCAGGGCGCAGTTGACACCCGGCCCGTGCTGATCCAATCTCGGAGGGTCCGTCCGTGCAGTTCGTGGGCAGGCGGACCGCCGTCCAGGCGGCCAGGTCGGGGGATCGGGTACCACGAATCCTGCCGACAGGGTCCTCGGGAGGCCGGTCCGACCCCGCGAGGGCGGATCCGGGAGGGGCCCGTCCTCCTTAGACAACTTCCGGGCATCGGCAGCCAGTCGGTGTCGGGATGGTCCGAAGAGTCCGGGGCCCTCCCGGGCAACTGCAGGCGGCCGGCTCCGTGCGGGCCGGTACCGTGGACGGGTGCCGCGCCGTCTGCTCCTCGCCGCCCTCAGCGGGCTGCTGCTCGTGCTGGCACACGCGCCGTTCGAGCAGCCGTGGACCCTGCCGCTGGGGATCGCGGGCCTGGCTGTGCTGTGCCACCGCCGGCCTCCGGGGCGCGCGGCCCTGCTGGGCCTCGCGTTCGGGGCCGCCTACATGTTCAGCCACCTGTTCTGGATGCGAGCGGTGGGCCCGGACGCCTGGTTGGCACTGGCCGGGGTCGAGGCGCTGTTCTTCGCGCCGATCGGGGCCGTGTTCGCGCTGGTCTCCAGGCTCCCGGCCTGGCCGGTGTGGGCCGCGGTCTCCTACGTCGGCATCGACCACGTGCGGGGCGGGTGGCCGTTCAGCGGGATGCCGTGGGGGAGGCCCTCCTACGCCACGGTCGACTCCCCGTGGGAGGCGGCCCTGCCCTGGGTCGGGCACATCGGGGTCAGCCTGCTGCTGGTGCTCGTGGGCACCAGCCTGGCCTGGCTGGCCCTGCGGTGGCGATCCCGGGGGACCACCCCCGGGTCCGGCCGGGGGGTGCCTGCCTGGGGTGCCGTCGCGGTCGTGCTCGGCGTGGTGGCGCTGGGCCTGGTGCCGAACCTGTTCCGGTGGCAGCCGCCGGAGGGGGCGCCGTACACCGTGGCGGCGGTGCAGGGCGACGTGCCCGGCGACGGGACCGACGTGCTCGCCGACCACCGCCAGGTCACGGCCAACCACGTCGACGCGACCCTCGGTTTGGCCCGGGAGGTGGACCGGGGCGACGCCCCGCGACCGGACCTCGTCGTGTGGCCGGAGAACTCCACCGCGGTGGACCCGTTCGCCGACGTCGCCATCAACGCCGGCATCGAGGAGGCCGTCGAGGCCGTCGGCGTGCCCGTGCTGGTGGGCGCCATGGTCGACGCCGAGCGTCCCGACGCGGTGCTCAACCAGGGCGTCGTGTGGCGGCCCGGCGTGGGTCCGGGGGACCGGTACACCAAGTGGCACCCCGTCCCGTTCGGGGAGTACATCCCCTGGCGGGACACGGTGTTCCCCAGCAACTTCGGTCGGCTGGAGATGATCCACCGTGACATGGTCGCCGGCACCCGGCAGGAGCCGTTGCAGGTCGGGGACGCCCTCGTGTCGGACGCGATCTGCTTCGACGTGGCCTACGACGACGGGATCCACGCCCAGGTCGGGGCCGGGGCCGGGCTGGTCGTGGTGCAGACGAGCAACGCCATGTTCATCAACACCTCCCAGATCGAGCAGCAGTTCGCGATCACCCGCCTGCGCGCCATCGAGACCGGCAAGTACGTCGTCGTCGCCTCCGTGAACGGGGTCTCGGGCGTCATCGCCCCGGACGGGACGGTGGTCGCCCGGGCGGGCACCCGCGAGCAGGAGGTCCTGGTCGAGGAGATCCGCACCCACGACGCAGTGACCCCCGCGGTGCGGATGGGGGCCTGGCCCGGCGACCTCGCCGTGGCGCTGGGCATGGTGGGGGCCGCCTCGGGCGCCCTCACGTATCGTCGCCGGAACAGGCCGACCGGAGCACCGGCCCGGAGCGTGGCGGCTCCGGAGCGGGCCGCCGAGGAGACCGACCGCGGCGTCGGCGACCGGGTACCAGCGACCCCAGGGACGAGGGAGTGACCACGTGAGCCACCCGCGCCACGGTCGCGTCGTCGTCGTCATCCCGACCTACGACGAGGCGGAGAACCTCGCCTGGATCGTGGGCCGTCTGCGGGCCGCGGAGCCGGACGTCGACGTGATGGTCGTCGACGACGCCTCGCCGGACGGTACGGGCCGGATCGCCGACGACCTCGCCCGGGAGGACCCGGCCGTCCGGGTCGTCCACCGCCCGGGGAAGGCCGGCCTCGGGGCGGCGTACCTGCACGGCTTCCGGGAGGCCCTGGCCGCCGGGTACGACGTGGTGGGGGAGATGGACGCCGACGGCTCGCACCAGCCCGAGCAGCTGCACCGGTTGCTGGACGCCCTGGACGAGGCCGACCTGGTGATCGGCTCCCGCTGGGTCCCCGGAGGGGCGGTGGTCAACTGGCCGCTCTCCCGCAAGGCCCTGTCGGTGGGTGGCAACATCTACGTCCGGCTGCTGCTCGACGTGCCGGTCCGGGATGCCACGGCCGGCTACCGCCTGTTCCGGCGTGCCGCCCTGGAGAAGATCGACCTCGACTCCGTGCGGTCCACCGGTTACGTCTTCCAGACCGACCTGACCCGGCGCGCCGTCCGGGCCGGGCTACGGGTCCGGGAGGTGCCGATAGAGTTCGTCGAGCGCGTGCGTGGGGAGTCGAAGATGGACCGACAGGTCGCGACCGAGTCGCTGCGGCGGATCACCCGGTGGGGCGTCGCCGAGCGGGCGGCCCAGCTGCGACAGCTGATGGGGAGGGTGCGCCGATGACCCGTACGAGGTCCACCGGGTTCCGGGTGGGGCTGCTGCTGCTGTTCGTGGTGCTCCCGCTGCTGGAGCTGTTCGTGCTGATCCAGGTCGGGCAGGTCGTCGGGGCCTGGTGGACGATCGGTCTGCTCGTGCTGGCCGCGATCATCGGCTCCTGGCTGATCCGCCGTGAGGGCGTGCGCGCCTGGCGGGCGCTGACCCGGAAGCTCCGCGAGGGCGGATTGCCCGGGCGCGAGCTCACCGACGCCGCGCTGATCGTTCTCGGCGGCTCGTTGATGCTGGCCCCGGGGTTCATCACCGATGCCATCGGGCTGGCGTGTGCCCTGCCGCTCACCCGGCCGATCTTCCGGCAGGCGTTGCTGGGCCTGGTCTCGCGGCGGCTCGTGGTCATCTCCGAACCCGGGGGCTTCCTCGGGTTCGGGGGCCCGCCACGCGGGGGTCGACCGGGGCCCGCCGACGACGGACGCCGCGGACCCTCGCGCGGTGCGGGAACCGA
>CAZRKV010000103.1:5117-9195 GCA_964600305.1 uncultured Nocardioides sp.
CAGGACTGGGTGATCAGGACTGGGTGATCAGGACTTGGTGGTCTTGCGCCGGCGCGCGTTGGCGCGGTGCAGGTGCGCCGGCCCGATCTCGCCGCCGCGCAGCATCTCCAGGCGCTCCTTGAGGATGTCCTCGAGCTCGGACTCCGAGCGCCGCTCGAGCAGCATGTCCCAGTGGGTCCGCGCGGGCTTCTCGGCCTTCTGCTCGGCCGTGATGCCGGCGGTGCTCACCGCCTCCGCACCGCAACGGGGGCACTCCCACGTCGCGGGGATCTCGGCCTCGACCGACATCGTGATGTCGAAGTCGTGACCCTTCGGGCACCGGTAGCCGGCCTGCTGACGCGCGGCGAACTCGATCCCCCGCTCGTCCTCGAAGCTCTGTCCTCCGAGTCGCGCGCCTCGTAGTGTGCGCTCCGCCATGGGCCACCTCCAGCTGTTGCGTCCAGCGCCGCCTGACATGGGACGGCCCTGGCTACGGACCGTGACGCCGGATCTTCTCCCAGCGTTCCCGCTGACACGATTTTCAACCGTATCGGGCGGCACCTGATTCCCCCAGCCGGGCGCATGTGTCCCGCGACACGTACCTCCGACCGGCCCTTCCGGCGCTCCGGAGGCGGGTCTCAGCTGCCGGGCGTGGGGGTCTCGGCCAGCCCCGAGTCCGCACGCACCCGGGTGCGCACCGGGAGCAGCAGCGCCAGGCCCGTGGCCACCACGAGCAGGATGCCGAGGATGCCCCAGTGCTGGGCCTGGTCACGCGCCGCCACGCCGGTCACCGCGGCGCCGACCATGATCGCCAGGGAGAAGCCCGCCGGGGCCATGAAGCTGACGGCGCGGCCGGTGGTGGCGTAGAGGCCGAACATCTCGCCCTCCTCGCCCCGGGGGATCAGCCGCGCCAGGAACGTCCGCGACGCCGACTGGGCGGGGCCGACGAAGATGCTCAGCAGCAGGCCGAAGACCCAGAAGACCGGCCGTCCGCCCTCGTGGGCGAAGAAGATCACCAGGCCGGCGACCGACATGGACACCAGGGAGAACACGATCACCCGCTTCGGACCGAGCCGGTCGTCCAGGGCCCCGAAGGCGATGGTGGCCACGCCGGCCACGACGTTGGCGGCGATGCCGAAGATGATCACGTCCCCGGGGCTGAACCCGAAGGTCCCCGCGGCCAGCACGCCGCCGAAGGTGAACACCCCCGCGAGCCCGTCGCGGAAGACCGCCGAGGCGATGAGGAAGCGGGCCAGGTTGCGGTCCGTGCGCCAGATGCCGGCGATCTTCGTGAACAGCAGCCGGTAGGAGGCCCAGATCCCCATCCGGACCGGACGCGGTTGGCGGCCCACCCGCTCGTCGCGGAGCGTGAGGAGCACCGGGAGGGAGAAGACCAGGGTCCACGCGGCGCACACGAGCATGGTGACCCGGACGTCCATGCCGTCCTCGCCGGTCACCCCGAACAGGCCCACCTCGGGGTCGATGAACCCGAAGTAGACGATGAGCAGCAGGACGATGCCCCCGATGTAGCCCAGCCCCCACCCCAGGCCGGAGACCCGACCCACCGTCCGCGGTGTGGAGATGTCGTTGAGCATCGCGTGGTAGTTCACCGAGGCGAACTCGAAGAAGACGTTCCCGGCCGCCAGCAGCAGCAGGCCGAGCCAGAGGTGGTCGGGCGTGGGGCGCACGAAGAACAGGCCGGCCGAGGAGAGGATCACCAGCACGGTGTTGGCGCCGAGCCAGAAGGTACGCCGCCCCGACCGGTCCGCCCGCTGCCCGGTGATCGGAGCGAAGAGGGCCACCAGGACCCCGGCCGTCGCCAGCGCCCAGCCGAGCTTGCTGCTCGCGTCGGGTCCGAAGGCGTCGGAGGTGATGTAGACGCTGAACACGAACGTCGTGATCACGGCGTTGAACGCCGCCGATCCCCAGTCCCACAACGCCCAGGCGTAGATCGGCCACCCGAACCGGTCCCGCCGCACGCGCTGCGGGCTCCCGACCGCTGCCATCGACTCGCCCTCCGTGTCCTGTGCCTCCGTCCCCTCCCTCACGGGGTCACCACTGTCCGCGGCGCTGCAGCACGTCCTTCAGTATGTCGGTCCGGTCGGTCATGATTCCGTCGACACCCAGGTCCAGCAGCAGATCCATCTCGTCGGGGTCGTCCACGGTCCACACGTGCACGTGCTTGCCGGCGGCGTGGGCGCGGCGCACCAGCGCCGAGGTGACCACGCTGAAGCCACGGTGCCGACGGGGGACCTGCAGGGCCGCGACCCGACCCCGGGTGAGCCGGTCGGCGAGTCGGCCGCTCGGGAGCAGGCGGAACGTCAGCACCTCCAGCGGGTGCGCGGCGGTCGGCACCCGCCCCCCGGTGAGCTCACGGAACTGGTGGACCCGTCGGGCGCTGAAGGACCCCACCAGCACGCGGTCCCACGCCTCCTGGTGCGCGAGGAGCTGGGCCAGCAGGGGGACCGCCCCGTCGGACTTCAGGTCGACGTTGAAGCGCGTGGCCGGGAAGGCCTCGAGGAGCTCGTCGAACGTCGGCACCCGTTCGCTGTTCCCGACGAGGGCCTCCTGGACCTCCGCCCGGGTCAACGTGGCGATCTCGCCGCGCTTGTCGGTCACCCGGTCGAGCACGGTGTCGTGGAAGGCCAGCAACCGCCCGTCCCGGGTGGAGTGGACGTCGGTCTCCAGGTAGTCGTAGCCGAGCTCGACGGCGTGCCGGAACGCCGCCATCGTGTTCTCCAGGCCCTCGATCTCGGGGTGGTACGCGCCGCCGCGGTGGGCGAACGCCAGGACGTACCCAGGCCGCGAGAGCACCGCGTCGAGGAAGGCGTGACCGGTGGCGGTACGAGGGTCGGTACGGCGCGCTCGGGAGCTCACCCGAGCAGTATCCCCGACCCGACCCGCGGACCGGGTCCGGATCGGGGTGACGCGCGTGTGCGATTGCCTTCCGATTTGGCCACGGAGCGGTAGCGTCGGGGTATGGAGACGCTGAACTGCCCCAAGTGCGGGTCCGAGATGCGCCGCACGCCCGGACCGACCAATGCCTCGGTGTGCCCGGAGGGACACGGGGTCTTCCTCGAGCGTGCGGACCTCGGAGCCCTGGTCGAGGCCGAGAACGACTGGCACCGCAACGCCGGCCACCACACCGCCCCGCTGCCCAAGATCACCCCGGACATGACGCCCCCGCCCAGCTCGGGCCGGCACGCCCGCGCCTGGGTGGAGACGCTGTTCGAGTAGTGTTCGACCCTCGCTGGCGCTCGGCGTGCCTCCGGCTCGCTCCTCAGATGTCGCGGAAGGACTCGATGTTGGCCCCCAGCAGGTTCAGCCGCTCGGCCAGGTCCTCGTAGCCCCGGTGGATGACGTACGTCGACCGCAGGACCGAGGTGCCCTTGCAGGCGAGCATCGCGAGCAGGATCACCACCGCGGGCCGTAGC
The DNA here is from genome assembly GCA_964600305.1 of uncultured Nocardioides sp. GTDB lineage: Bacteria > Actinomycetota > Actinomycetes > Propionibacteriales > Nocardioidaceae > Nocardioides. The sequence goes on from CAZRKV010000103.1 coordinate 8,531, forward strand.
GCCGGAGGGCAGATGACCTCGGCCCCGCTCCACCGCGTGGGACCCTCCACCAGCACCCGGTGGGGGTCGAGCAGCTTGACCTGGGCCCCGAGCTTGTTCAGCTCGGTGAGGTAGATGGCCCGGTTCTCGTAGACCCAGTCGTGCAGCAGGGTCTGCCCCTCCGCCACGGCAGCGATGACGGCGAAGAACGGCAGGTTGTCGATGTTGAGCCCCGGGAAGGGCATCGGGTGGATCTTGTCCAGCGGCGCCCGCAGCGTGGAGGCGTGCGTGGTGAGGTCCACCAGCCGGGTGTGGCCGTTGAGCGCGCGGTACTCCTCGCTGAGGTCGTAGCCGAAGCCCATCTCCTCCAGCAGCGCCAGCTCGATCTCGAGGAACTCGATCGGGACCCGGCGCACGGTGATCTCGGACTCGGTGACGACGGCCGCGGCCAGCAGCGACATCGCCTCGATCGGGTCCTCGCTGGGGGCGTAGTCGACGTCGACGTCGATCTCCTCCACCCCGGTCACGGTGAGGGTGGTGGTGCCGACGCCCTCGATCCCGACACCGAGCTTCTGGAGGTAGAAGCACAGGTCCTGGACCATGTAGTTCGACGAGGCGTTGCGGATCACCGTCGTGCCGGGGTGCATCGCCGCCGCCATCAGGGCGTTCTCGGTGACGGTGTCGCC
>CAZRKV010000104.1:0-9125 GCA_964600305.1 uncultured Nocardioides sp.
CCATCCGCGCGGAGGCGGACATGTTCCAGGGATTGCCCTTGTTCTCCAGGCCCTTGAACAGCTGGTTCAGCTCGGCGGGGAAGTTCGCCTCGACCAGGATCTGGTGGCGACGCATGTCCATGATGTGGTCGACGTGCTCGATGTCCACGGGGCACTGCTGCACGCACGCCCCGCAGGAGGTGCACGCCCAGAGCACGTCGTCGTCGATGACGGCGGTGCCGTTCTCGGGCATGTAGAACCAGTCGTCACCGGTGTCCCCGACCAGCGGCCGGTTCGCCTCCCGGGCGACGGTCTGGTCCCGCTCGAGCAGCGCGGTGGCGCCCTCGCTTCCCTCGCCCCCGGCCTGGAGGTCCGGCGCCTTGGCGAACGCGTGGTCGCGCAGGCCCAGGACCAGCAGCTTGGGGGACAGGGGCTTGCCGGTGTTCCAGGCGGGGCACTGGGACTGGCACCGGCCGCACTCGGTGCAGGTGTTGAAGTCCAGCAGGCCCTTCCAGGAGAAGTCCTCGACCTGGCCGACGCCGAGCGCGGTGTCCTCGTCGAGGTCCTCGATGTCCTCGAGGGAGACGGTCTGGCCCCCGGAGGTCAGCGGCTTCATCGCACCGAGGGCGGTGCCGCCCTTCGCCTCGCGCTTGAACCAGATGTTGGGGAAGGCGAGGAAGCGGTGCCAGGCGACACCCATCGTGATGTGCATCGAGATCACGATCATCCAGGTGAAGGAGATGAGGATCTTGAGCATCGCCACCAGGTAGACGAGGTTCTCCAGGGTGCCGACGGACAGGCCCGCGAACGCCTCGCCCAGCCAGAAGGTGAGCGGGAAGTGGAAGGCGGTGGCGTGCTCGGTGTTCTCCGCGCCGTTGCTCATCAGGGCGTACTCGAGGCCGCGCAGGACGAAGATGCACAGGCCGACGCCCAGGATCACGAGCTCGACGAAGTAGCCCTGCCACATCGTGGACCCGAAGAACCGGCCCTTCGCGCCGCGGACGCGCTCGGTCGGCCGCGTGGCGCGGTAGATGATGAAGCCGACGATCGCGGCGATCATGACCACCGTGAACAGCTCGGTGATCCACTCGTAGAGGAAGAACGAGCCCAGGAACGGGATCAGGAAGTGGGCGTCGAAGAGCTGGCCGAACGCGGTGACCAGGGTGAAGAAGAGCAGGCCGAAGCCGACGAAGACGAACCAGTGCGCGGCCCCCACCAGGGTCCACTGGAGCATCCTGGTGTGGCCCAGGGTCTCCTTGAGCATGACCACGGTCCGGGCCGCGGGGTCGTCGGTGCGGTTGAGTGCCGGCTGGCCGAGTCGGATGACCCGCACCATGTCGCGCACCGCCCGTACGAGCAGGGCGATACCCACCACCGAGATGGCGAGCGAGACGACGATCGCGATGATCTGCATGAAGGAACTGCTCCTCGTCGGCTAAGGAAGACGTCCGTTCCTGGGCGGAACGCCAGAGCGGAGCCTACGGCGCTCGGTCGGGGTGCCGACAGGCCCGGTCCGGTCCGCAGATACTACCCGCAGGTAACTTGCCGTGTCTGCTCCCGGTCCGCCGTAGGCTGCGCGGCATGCTGCGAGAGTCCCTGAAGCCCGCCCTGGCGCCCGTGCTCGACCAGATCCGGACCCGGGACGGCCGGCTGGTCCTGGAGCTCGAGCTGGGCCGGGGCGTCCTGGAGGCGCCCCCGGCCTCGCCGATCGAGGCGCTGCGGGCCCGGCACACCCCGACGCTGCCGGCGGTGGTCCGGGCGCTGGAGAAGGCGGCCCGCGACGACGCCGTGGTGGGGCTGGTGGCCCACCTCGGGAGCTGGCAACCCACCCTCGCCCAGTCCAGCGAGCTCCGGGAGGCCGTGGGGCTGCTGCAGCGAGCCGGCAAGCGCACCGTCTGCTGGGCCGAGACCTTCGGCGAGATGGCGCCGGGCAACACCGGCTACCACCTCGCGACCGGGTTCGGCGAGATCTGGCTGCAGCCCTCGGGCGACGTGGGACTGGTCGGTCTCACGGCCGAGGCCGTGTTCCTGCGCGGCACCCTGGACAAGCTCGGCATCGAGACCCAGATCGGGCAGCGCCACGAGTACAAGTCCGCCGCCAACACCTTCCTGGAGACCGGGATGACCGGTCCGCACCGGGAGATGATGACGCGCCTGGTGGAGTCCGCCACCGACACCGTCGTCCGCGACGTCGCCACGGCCCGCGGGCTCACCGAGGACGGCGTACGCGCGCTGATGGAGACCGGGCCCCTCCCCGCCGAGGAGGCGCGCGAGCACGGGCTCGTCGACCACGTGGGCTACCGCCCCGACGTGTACGCCGCGGTGCGCGACGACGGCTCCCGCGAGGAGCTGAGGTACGTCGACCGCTACGCCCGCACCCGGGGGCTGGCGGCCCTGGGGCTGCACGTTCCCGGACGCGGTCGGCCGGCGGTGGCGGTCGTGCACGCCGTCGGCCCGATCCACCTCGGGCGCAGCAACAGCGGACCGCTGGCGCAACGGTCGGTCGGCTCCGACTCGCTCACCGCGGCGCTGCGGGCGGCCGGCCGGGACGACGACGTCCGGGCGGTGGTGCTGCGCGTGGACAGCCCCGGCGGGTCCTACGTCGCCTCCGACGCCGTGCGCCGCGAGGTCGCCGCGCTGCGCGCCTCCGGCCGCACCGTGGTGGCGTCGATGGGGTCGGTGGCCGCGTCCGGGGGTTACTTCATCGCGATGCCCTGCGAGCGGGTGGTGGCCTCGGCCGGGACGCTCACCGGGTCGATCGGCGTGCTCGCCGGCAAGCAGGTGCTCCGGGAGGCCCTGGGGCGGATCGGGGTCAGCCGGGAGGCGGTGTCGGTGGGCCGGTACGCCGACATGTTCTCCACCGACCGCCCCTTCGACGAGGAGGAGTGGGCACGGCTGGAGGCCTGGCTGGACCGGGTCTACGACGACTTCACCGGCAAGGCCGCCCACGACCGGGGCCTGCCGGTCGAGGACCTGCGGGCCGTGGCCCGGGGCCGGGTCTGGACCGGGGCCGACGCCCGGGAGCGCGGCCTGGTCGACGAGATCGGCGGGCTGTCCCGCGCCGTGGACGTCGCCTGCGACCTGGCCGGGGTGCCCCGGCGGGACGCCACCGTGCGGACGGTGCCGAAGCCGAACCCGCTGCAGGCGCTGGTGCCGGCCGAGAACAGCGAGAGCCCGAACGCCGTCCGCGGCGGGGAGGGCATCGGGCTGCTGGACCGCCTGCTCGCCACGCTCGGCCTCCCGGCGTACGGCGTGCTGCAGCTGCCCTACGACCTCACCCTCCGCTGACGCCGAGTCGGCCCCACGGGACCGCCGAGTCGGCCCCACGGGACCGCCGAGTCGGCCCCACGGCCCGTGATGCGCGGCGTACTCCCGGGTCAGGTGTCACACCTGGCTCGCCCGTGGTGTCTGTCATGAGACAGACGCTCGGTGGTCGAGCGAGGCGTTCGAGAGGGGAGTGCCATGGACCTGACCTTGTGGATCGCGACCGGGTTGTTGGCCGCGGTCGCCCTGATGGGTGGCGTCACCAAGACGTTCGTGCCCAGGGAGAGACTGGCTGCCACGTCTGGTGGAGCGTGGACCGCGCACGCCAGCCGCGGCTTCGTCCGGACTCTCGGGGTGTTGGAGCTGCTGGCTGTGGTCGGCCTGCTTCTCCCGCCCCTGGTCGGCGTCGCGCCGGTGCTGGTGCCGATCACCGCGATGTGCTGGGTGTTGTTGATGGTGGGGGCCATGGTCACCCACGAGCGACTGGGGCAGGCCCGGTTCGCCATGGTGAACGCGGTCTACCTGACGCTCGCCGCCTTCATCGCGTGGGGTCGGCTGGGACCAGAGCCCTTCGTCGGCTGACGCCGAGCCGGCCCTGCGGTCCCGCCTGGTCGGCCCCACGGCCCGTCAGGCGCGGCGTACCCCCCGGGCCGTCCCGTCCTCGTCGAGCTCGACCACCAGGCGCACCTCCCGGTCGCGACCACCGGTGGCGCAGTAGGTGAACTCGGTGCCGATCCGGGACCAGGGCTGCCCGAGCTCGGCCAGGACCTGCTGCGCGTCCGCGCTGCGGCGTACCAGGTCGCGGACGGTCGCGCGGAAGTCCCCGGCCGATCGCCGCAGGTCGGGGTTGCGGCAGGGGTCCGGGGCGACTCCCTGCGCCCGCTCCCAGGTCTGGAGGAAGGCCTCCGGACCACGGCTGAGGTCGGTGACGATCGCGTCGCCGTGCTCCTCGCCACCCAGCCGCCGCAGGTCCTCGATCCAGTCGGGGTAGAGGCCGTAGTGGGCCACCCCGTCGACGTTGATGTCGTAGACGCGCTCCCCGCTCACCTGCTGGTCGACCACGGTGCCGCCGAAGCCCTCGAACGGGTACTCGACGGGGTCCGGGACGTCCTCGCCCCGTGGGTCCCCCTGGGCCCCGAGCCCGTTGATGTCGGCGCCGTACCCGAAGCCGAAGAAGTAGCGCTCGTCGGCCCACCCGAGGTGGCGCTGCCACTTGGCGAGGAAGCCCTCCGAATCACCGGCGTACGGCGCCACGAAGCCGCCGAGCCGGTAGATCCGCGGGTAGGCGTCCGGCGTGGACCACGAGTGGCTCGACACCACGCCCGGGTAGTCGCGCGCCTCCAGCCGGGTCAGCGTGGCCTGCCGCGCCTTGACGCTCATGTGGTCGGGGTCGATCAGCATCCCGCGGTCGGCCATCCGGTCGACCAGGAACGACCCCAGGTCGGTGAGTCCCCGGCGGTTGCAGTGCTGCGGGGTGGGGTAGACCGGCAGTGCCGGCAGGTCGAGCCCGAGCTCGGCGACCGCCCCGAACAGCGCGTCCTGCTGGCCGCCGCTGATGTCCGGCGCCGCGAGCTGGGTCTTGTCCGCCGACTCGCCGTCCTCGGGCTCGCAGTGCTGCATCGCCCAGAAGGTCCCGGTCTCGAGGAAGTTCGCGGCGTTGACCGCCACGCCGACGGCCCCCTCGTCGCCGGCCACCCCGGCCAGGGCATTGTCGAACTTGTTGACCAGCTCCATCTGCCGGACTCCGAGGTCCCACATCTCCTGCAGCTGCGCATCGATGTCGGCCCGGTCGCACTGGGGCACGTCCCCGCGCAGGGGCACGGTCTTGAAGGTGCACCCGAACGGCACCGAGGTCTCGATGCCCATCACGACGGCCATCTTGCCCTCGTTGATCACCCGGCGTGCCTCCCACGGGGAGGTGACGATGCGGTACCAGCCCTCACCGGGGCCGCCGTGCTGCGCGTCGACGTACCGCTCGAACTCCCGCATCCGCTCGGCCTGCAGCCGGATCGAGTCCATGTCGTCGCAGGAGTTCTTCTTCAGCGGGTAGATCGTGCACAGCTGGCCGTTCTCGGTCAGCAGGTTGGTCAGGATCCGCTGCCCGCCGCGCCAGGACCGCTCCATCCACCGGTGGTAGGTGCCCTCGTGGGTCAGGGAGTTGGGGGCGGGCCAGTCGACGAACGTGGGCCAGCCGACGGGATCATGCGTGGGCTCACCGGAGAGCACCGCCTCGAGGGCGGCACCCTTGCCGAGGGTCAGCCGGTGGTCCGCGCAGTCGACGAGCGCGTACGCCGCGCCGTACCGGTGCCACGGCCGGCCGCAGTGCACCCGTCCGCCGAGGAACTCGAAGGCCATGCCGTGGGTGTGCGGGTCGATGAAGCCGCGCACCTCCTGGTACGGCGTGGTGCCGGCGTGGGGCCCGCCGGTGACGTTGACCTCGACCTCGGGGTAGTCGCGGCACCCCTCGGTCAGGCGCGGCTCGAGCGGGGTGGCGGCGCCGGTGGTGACCGTCTCGCCGTCGACGCGCAGGCCGGCTCCCGAGACCGAGGTGAACGTGAGCGTGCGGCCGGGGCCCTCGACCTGCCAGTCCGCCCGGGGCGAGGGCCGGCCGGCGAGGGTGACCCCGTCGCGCCGAGCGGAGACGAAGTCCTCCCCGGTGCCGAAGAGCAGGTAGCTGCCGAGGTCGGTGGCGCGGAGGTGGAACGGCTCGGCGTCCTCGATCCCCGTCCCGTCGGCGACCAGGCCGGAGTCGGCCCGCCGCAACCAGCCGCCGTCCGGGGCCCGGAGGGCGTAGCAGCCCCCGGCCAGGGCGAACCGGTCCTCGGGCACCTCGGCGCGGGGGGACTCCAGGGACAGCTCACGCAGCTCGGGGTCGGGGGAGCGTCGGTCGCGGGCGACGTACGCCGCGGCGTCGGCCGCCTCGTCGGCCGTGGTCGGGTCGGCGGTGCGCTCGGTGGAGGTGCCGGCACGGGAGATCAGGTTCTTGGTGGCCGGGTCGCCGTGGTCGTGGGCGTGCCCGTCGTCGGGGAGCTCCGGGAGGGCGGGCGAGTAGCCCGCCGCCGCCTCGTCGGCCACCCCACCCGGACCACCGGTGGTGGTGGCCCGGTAGGACCCGGTCCGGCCCTCCTCGGCGGACGGGAGCGCGAACGCTCCGACGACCAGGGCGAGCGCCGCCGTACCGGCGACGCCCACCCGGATGACGGCCGACCGGCGGCCCGACGTGACTGGCATGCGCTTCCCCTCGTGTCGTTGCAGAGGGCAACGACCGGGGGCGCGCCGAGGTCACGCCGGGTGGTCACGCAGGGTCACGCGTGCGAACCCCGCACTCAGGCCTCGTCGCGGCGGTGGGTCGGGGAGTGGGTCGAGTCGGTTCCGGTGGTCCCGTCGTCGGGGGTGGTGCCGTCGCGTCCCGCGTCGGGGTCGAGCTCGTCGGCGCGACGCAGCTCGTCCTCGTAGCGGGCCTCCTCCTGGCGCTGGGCCTGCCGGGCCTCGGAGGCCCGGCGCTCGGCCTGCTCGGCCTCGAGTCGCGCCTTGTCCGCCTCGAGCTCGGCCTCGCGGGCCCGGACGTCCTCCTGCTCGACGACGGGCGCCTTCTGCTCGGCACGCTGCCGGACCTGGTGCGCCTCCCTGCGCTGCTCCTGGCGCTGCTCCTCGCGCTTCTGCGCCTTCTTCGCGCTGGCCTTCTTGAGTGCGAACGCCAGGACGCCCAGCAGGACGAGGACGACCACGACGGCGACGATGATCCAGATGATGGTGCTGGTAGACATGGTGAAGGTGATACCCCGCGTCGCACCTGCTCAATCTCGCGGGACGTCCCCGATGCGTCGGGTCACGGCCCGTGCGCACCGGGTCGGCTCACCGGGTCGGCTCACCGCGGCGGGGCTCACCGGATCAGGAAGTCGACCGCGAGCTTGTTGAACCCCTCCGGGTTGGAGGTGTGCAGCGGGGTGGTGCCGGCCAGGGTCGCCAGCTCAGCCCCGGGGACCTTGGCCGCGACCAGCCGGGCCGCGGCCTGCCCGGTCCGGTCCTCCTCGCCGGCCAGGGCCAGCGTGGCGGCGGTGATCCCGGGGAGCCGGCTGGCGAGGTCCAGATCGGCCATCTCGCGGTGCGCGCTGAGGATCCGCTCCTTGCTCAGCCCCTTGCTGGCGAGCTTCTTGTCGGAGGTGAGCCGTAGCGCCGCGCCCTGCATCCGCAGGGCCCACTTCGGTGGGGTCATCGGTGGGCTGGAGACCACCAGGCGGTCGACGAGGTCGGGGGCCTCGGCGGCCAGGTGGAGGGCGACGAGCGCGCCCAACCCGTCGGCCACGATGTGCATCCGCTCGACCCCGTGCTGCTGGGGGAGCCCGGCGATGTCGGCGGAGGCTGCGGCCAGGTCGAAGGGCTCGGTCGCCGTCGGCTTCAGGCCGCGCAACCACGGGGCGGTGATCTGCCAGTCCGGGGGGAGGGCGTCCAGCTGGGGCTGCCAGGCCGTGGGCCACTCGCCCAGGCCGTGCAGCAACACCAGGAGAGGACGGCGGCCGCTCGGGCCGCTCTCGGGGGTCGCGTCGCTCACGGGGGCACCCTAGACCGGCCCGGGTCGCGCCGGAAGGGACCGGTCCCGTGGGGCTGTGCGAGGGGTACGAGGCGCGTCGGCCTTCCGTGACGGCCCGGGGTGGGGGTTCGATGGGCGCATGGATGACGTGGATCCCGTGGTGGTGGGCACCGGCCCGGTGTCGGTCGATGACGTGGTCGCCGTGGCGCGGGGAGGAGCCGAGGTGGTGCTCGCCGACGAGGCGCTCGCCGCCATCGGTGCCTCCCGCACGGTGGTCGAGTCCCTGGCAGCGGGCCCGACGCCGGCGTACGGCGTGTCCACCGGCTTCGGTGCGCTGGCCACCCGGCACATCCCCGCCGAGATGCGGGCCCGGCTCCAGCGCTCGCTGGTGCGCTCGCACGCGGCCGGATCGGGGCCGGAGGTGGAGCGCGAGGTGGTGCGGGGGATGATGCTGCTGCGCCTCTCGACCCTGGCCACCGGGCACACGGGGGTGCGTCCGGAGACAGCCCGGCTCCTCGCCGGCCTGCTCACCGCGGGCCTCACTCCGGTGGTGCCCGAGCACGGCTCGCTCGGGTGCTCCGGCGACCTGGCGCCCCTGGCCCACTGCGCGCTCGCGCTGACCGGGGAGGGGGAGGTGCGCGACGCCTCCGGGGCCCTCCTGCCGGCCGCCGACGCCCTGGCGGCCGCCCGGCTTGAGCCGGTGGAGCTGGCGGCCAAGGAGGGACTCGCCCTCGTCAACGGCACCGACGGGATGCTGGCGATGCTGGTGCTGGCGGTCGAGGACCTGCGGCTGCTGCTGCGCACGGCCGACGTGGCGGCGGCGATGTCGGTGGAGGCCCAGCTCGGCACCGACCGGGTCTTCGCCGCGGACCTGCAGCGGCTGCGCCCGCACCCGGGCCAGGCGGCCTCCGCGACGAACCTCCGCGCACTGCTGGCCGACTCGGCGATCGTGGCCTCGCACCGCGGGCCGGACTGCAACCGGGTCCAGGACGCCTACTCGCTCCGCTGTGCGCCCCAGGTGCACGGCGCGGCCCGCGACACCCTCGCGCACGCCGCGGCGGTGGCGGAGCGGGAGCTGGCGGCCGCGATCGACAACCCCGTGGTGCTGGAGGACCGGGTCGAGTCGTGCGGCAACTTCCACGGGGCCCCGGTCGGGTACGTGCTCGACTTCCTCGCGATCGCCGCCGCCGACGTGGCATCGATGAGCGAGCGGCGTACCGACCGGTTCCTCGACACCGCCCGCAACCGCGGGCTGCCGCCGTTCCTCGCCGACGACCCGGGCGTCGACTCCGGCCACATGATCGCGCAGTACACCCAGGCCGGGATCGTCTCCGAGCTCAAGCGCCTGGCC